>NZ_DATMRX010000108.1:0-2398 GCF_035565855.1 Pseudorhodoplanes sp. | reverse complement strand
GGAAGAGGCAGCGCCATCGACGTCATAGTCGCCGAAGATGGCCACTTTTTCCTTGCGTGTCACGGCATCGGCGATGCGGCTGGCCGCCTGCTCCATGTCGGTCAGCGAGGCTGGGTCGGGAAGCAGGTCGCGGATCGTCGGGTCGGGGAAGCGCGCAGCATCGGCAGCCTGCACACCGCGCCCGGCCAGCACCCGCGCCACGATATCGGGAACGCCGTGTCCCTGAGCGATCGCCAGAGCAATCATGTCCTGGCGGTCGCTCAGCCGGTGTTCCCAGAAGATGCCCGTCGCGGAACGCCGGACATCGAGGAAAAGACGCTTGTCGGCCATTATCTCTCGCATTCCCTGTGTGAGACGCGATTACAGGCCGACAGCATCGCCACCGTAATCAGAACTTGTCCAGATCCTGATGGCGCGCCTTGATCTCGCGCACGGTGCGCGAGGACGAGCGCAGCACGATGGTGTGCGTGGTGATGTAGTTGCTGGCGAACTTCACACCCGACAGCATGTTGCCATCGGTGACGCCGGTTGCGGCGAACAGCACGTCGCCGCGCGCCATTTCCTCGGCGCGATAGACCTTGCGCGGATCGCTGACGCCCATGCGGGCGGCGCGCTCGACCTTTTCCGGCGTGTCCAGAATGAGACGGCCCTGAATCTGGCCGCCGATGCAGCGCAGCGCGGCAGCCGCGAGCACGCCCTCAGGCGCACCACCGGTGCCCATGTAGATGTCGATGCCGGTCTCGTCGGGATCGGTGGTGTGAATGACACCGGCCACGTCGCCGTCGCCGATCAGGCGGATGGCGGCACCCGTGGCGCGCACGGCTTCGATGATCGCGGCATGGCGCGGACGGTCGAGAATGCAGGCGGTGCTCTCGGAAACCGGCAAGCCCTTGGCCTTGGCGAGGCGGGCGATGTTCTCGGCCGGCGGCGCGTCGATGTCGATCACGTCAGCCGCATAGCCGGGGCCGATGGCGATCTTTTCCATGTAGACGTCGGGGGCGTTGAGCAGGCTGCCCTTTTCGGCCAGCGCCACGACGGCGAGCGCGTTGGGCAGGTTCTTGGCGCAGATCGTCGTGCCTTCCAGCGGATCGAGAGCGATATCGACTTCAGGACCATTGCCGGTTCCGACTTCCTCGCCGATGTAGAGCATCGGCGCCTCGTCGCGTTCGCCCTCGCCGATCACCACCGTGCCCTTGATGGCAAGGCGGTTCAGCTCGGTGCGCATCGCATCGACGGCGACCTGATCGGCGGCCTTCTCGTCGCCGCGTCCGCGAAGCCTGGCCGCAGCCACCGCCGCGCGCTCGGTAACTCGCACCAGTTCCATGGTCAGAACCCGGTCGAGGCCCGCACTGATCTTGTCTGCCGCATTCATGATCTTGCTCAATCCCTTTTCCCATGCCCCTTCGTGGGGCTTTGCCCTCTTTTGTCAAAGGCGCGTGACAACAGCAAGTCCCGGCGCAGCAATCAACAAAGAAGCAGCGATATCAATCGATTGAAAGGCCTGGAGCAGCGGACGTTCTGACGAACGCACCCCCGCTGCTCCCGCTTGTTTTCCCCGGCCGCATTTGTGCGACGTCAAACGATTCCGTCTGACTGCAAAATGCTCTATCCGGCCCGCTCGATACGGATCACCTGCGGTTTGTCGACCAGATGTCCATCCGCGACGATACCTTCCACGGCCCTGCGCACCGCCGCTTCCGTGGTCTCGTGGGTGACGAGAATGACGGTCTTCTGCGTGTCAGGGTTGGCGCCGTTGGCGTGCTGGACAATGGATTCCAGAGAAATCTCGTTCTCGGCCATACGCGTGGCGACGGCGGCGAAGACACCGGCGCGGTCATGAACGGTCAGGCGGATGAAATAGCCGCCCTCATGCGTGCGCATGCGCGCCCTGACATAGGGATGCAGTTCCTTCGCCGGACGCCCGAACACCGGCCCATGCTGGAACCCCGGACGGCTCTTGGCGATGTCGGCAATATCGCCGATGACGGCGGACGCCGTGGCGTTTCCGCCGGCACCGGGGCCGGACAACAGCAATTCACCCAGAATATCGGTCTCGATCGCCACCGCGTTGGTGACGCCATGCACCTGTGCGATGACCGATGCCGTCGGCACCATGGTCGGGTGCACGCGCTGCTCGATGCCGGTTTCGGTGCGCTGGGCAACGCCCAGCAGCTTGATGCGATAGCCGAGTTCGCTGGCAGCGCGGATATCGGCCTGCGTGATGTTGGAGATGCCTTCGAGATAAATGTCATCGGGAGCGATACGGCTGCCGAAGGCCAAACTGGTGAGGATCGACAGCTTGTGCGCGGTGTCGTTGCCTTCGATATCGAAGGTCGGATCGGCCTCCGCATAGCCGAGGCGCTGCGCGTCCTTCAGGCAGTCCTCGAAGGACAGGCCT
>NZ_DATMRX010000107.1:0-15405 GCF_035565855.1 Pseudorhodoplanes sp. | reverse complement strand
GCGCAGCGCCTCGCGCGTCATCGCCTCGGAGCGGGTGAGCAGTGTCTCGAAGATCACCGGCAGCGCATTATGGCCGAGCGACGTCGCGATCTCGGACACGCGCCGCACGCCGACATTGCAGGCCGCGATCTGCGCATTGAGATCGCCGATCACCGTGTCCGGGATGCGGACATTCTGCCGGATCATCGCGACCAGTGTCTCGTTCATCACGCCGTCAGAACACAGCAGCAACGGCGGGATGCGCAGACCTTCCTGGAAGATCTCGATGGCGTTGGTCGGCACCGAGCCGGGCGCCATGCCGCCGACATCCTGGTGATGGGTCATGGTCGCGGACAGCGCGACCGGCCGCTCGCCGGCGAAGATCGGACGGATCACCGCAATGTCGGGAAGATGCGTGCCGCCGAGATAGGGATCATTCATCACATAGGCATCGCCCGGCCGCATGCGTTCGACGGGGAAACGCTCCAGCACCGTGGCAACCACCGGGATCAGCGTGCCAAGATGCACCGGGATGGCGCAGGCCTGGGCCAGCGTTTCGCCGGTCAGGGTGAACAGGCTCGCCGAGGCATCGAGACCTTCCTTCACGATCGGCGAGAACGAGGATCGCAGCAGCGTCTGCTGCATCTCCTCGGCAATGCCTTCGAGCTTGTTGCGCACCACCTCGAGCGTGATCGGATCGATGGTCTGCGCCGCGGATGCCACGGACATGGTCATGCTCCTTCCCGCTCGAGAATGAGGTTGCCCGCCTCATCCACCCGGCCGGACCAGCCCGGCTCCACCAGCGTCGTGGTGTCGGATTGTTGCACGATTGCGGGGCCCTTGAATTCAAATCCCGGGGTCATGGCGCTGCGCGACAGCACGCGGACTTCGACCGGCCCGTCAATCCCGGCGACATGAATCTGCCGCCGCGGCAGATCGAGCGCCGTGCCCGACGGCGCGAGCCGCATTTCCGCGATGTCGTCGCTGCCGCCCGCCTGATGCACCGCGCGGAAGGCCGTGATCTTGGCCGGCGCGCGGAAGGCGTGACCATAGACGCGGTCGTGCGCGACCAGGAAATCCTCGTAGAGACATTGCGCGACATCGGCGCGCGACGGGTCGAACGGGATTTCCAGCGTATAGGACTGGCCAATGAAACACATATCCGCGGAATGCGTCACGGTGACCGCATCGGACGCGACATGTTCGTTGCGCATCAGTTCGCTCGCACGCGCATCGAGGTCGCGGATCGTCGCGCGCATGGCATCGACGTCGAGCGCGTCAATCGGCGACGCGAAAGCCGCTGACACTTCATGCTCGATCGGCGCGGCGAGCAACCCCGCGGCCGCGAGCACGCCCGGCAACCGCGGTACGATCACGCGCCTGATGCCGAGTTCGCTGGCGAGCGCGGTCGCATGAAGGCCGCCGGCGCCGCCGAGCGGAACCAGCGCATAGCTGCGCGGATCGATACCCTGTCGCACCGAGACCTGCCGGATGCCCTCCGCCATCTGGGCGTTGAGCACGCGATGAATGCCGAGCGCCGCCGCGTGAACCGAAAGGCCGAGCGGCCGCGCCACGGTCTTCTCCACCACATCAAAGGCGAGCCCGGCATCGAGCCTGAACGTGCCGCCGGCGAAATAATCAGGGTCCAGATAGCCGAGCACCACGGACGCATCGCATACGGTGGCCTGCGTGCCGCCGCGGCCGTAGCAGGCGGGCCCCGGCTCTGAACCCGCCGATTGCGGCCCGACTTTCAGACCTCCGCCCGCATCGACACGCGCGATGCTGCCGCCGCCCGAGCCGATTGTGTTGACGTCAACCATCGGCGTGCGCACGAGGAAGCCGGCGACGTCGCCTTCGGACCGGATCAGCGGCTTGCGCCGGCTGATCAGCGCAATATCGGCGGATGTACCACCGACGTCGATGGTGATCAGATCGCCGTCGCCGGCGGATGCGCCAACGATGCGGCCGCCGACAACGCCTCCCGCTGGACCTGACAGAAACAGTCGCACCGGACGGCTGCGCGCAACGGCAGCACTCGTCAATCCGCCGCGGGATTGCATAACCTGGAGGGGCACGGGCGCGCCGCTGCGCGCAAGACCATCCTCCAGACGCGCAAGATAGCGATCGACCGCGGGCTTCAGATAGGCGTCGAAGGCGGTCGCCACCGTACGTTCGTATTCGCGAAAGTTCTGATCGACGGCGTGCGAAACCGAAATCATCTGATCCGGATAGGCCTGCTGGATGATGTCCTTCGCCAGCTGCTCGTGCACCGGATTGGCGAAGGAGAACAGAAACACGATGGCGATCGCCTCGACCCCGTCCGCAACAAGTTCATCAGCCGCGCGGCGCAGGCCGGCCTCATCAAGCGGCGTGACGATCTCCCCGGTCGCGCTGATGCGTTCGGTCACTTCCTTGCGAAAGCGGCCCGGCGCTAGGAAGACCGGCGTCTGCGGACGCAGGACGACGTCATACATCTGACGTCGCGACTGACGGCCGATTTCGAGAACGTCACGAAAGCCTTTCGTGGTGATCAGGCCGATCTTCGCGCCCTTGCGTTCAAGAACCGCGTTGGTGGCGACGGTCGTGCCGTGCGCGAAGCGCGCCAGCTCATTCGGCGACACGCCGTGTTTCGTTCGCAGCGCTTCGAGCGAGGCGAGCACCGAGATGCTTGGGTCAGCGCGGGAGGTGGGCACCTTCATCACATGGAGCGGACCGCCGGGCCGACGACACACCACGTCGGTGAAGGTGCCGCCGATATCCACACCGATTTCCCAAGCCGCTTCCCCGCGATCCGTCATTGAAGGGCCCCTGCCGACGTCCCGGCGCCATGCACAATACAGTTGAAATGTGTTCGCGATTGTTCATTATGGCTTCACTTCGTCAAGTGGCGTCAAACATAACTTCACACGTGACCGTCGCTGCATTGCGAGAGACTCATCCGTCATGGACAACCCAGAGTCAGGAGAGAGCGACTTCGTCACCGAACGGCCCGACCTGCCGGACGAAGCGGCGGAAAACCGCTGGCTCGGTGAACGCCTGCGGCAACGGCGCCGTCAGCGGCAATTATCGATTCGCGAGTTGTCCGGGATGGCCGGCCTCTCGGTCGGCATGGTCAGTCAGATCGAGCGCGGGCTGTCGGCGCCCTCATTGCGCACATTGCGGCTCCTCGCCAACACGCTCGACGTGCCGATTTCCTGGTTCTTTCCGGACAGCCTGCAGGCGGTTGCCGAACGCCGCTACATCGTGCGCAGCCATCAACGGCGCCGGCTGAACGTGCCGCAAGTCGGCATCGTGCAGGAGATTGTCAGCCCGCAGGATCCCGGCGCACTCGAAATATACGAAATCATGCTGCAGCCGGGCGCATCATCCGGTCCGGAATTATACAGCCATGAAGGCGAGAAAGCCGGCCTCGTCCTGTCCGGCGTGCTGTCCATCCAGCTTCACAACGACACCTATACGCTCGAGCCCGGCGACAGCTTCCGCTTTCCAAGCACGCTCTCGCATCGCTTCTCCAATCCGAGCAACAGCGAAACGCGATTCATCTGGATTGTTCTGTCGCCGCACGGCGAGCGCGCGGACAGATCAACCTCGTTCACCTAGATTGAACCGTTCGTTCACGCCAAGATCCGCCACACCCGAGCGATACCATGACGACATCTGCGAACCGGTCGCTGCCCTTGCTGATCGTCGGCGGGGGTATTGGCGGCATCGCCACCGCTCTGGCCATGGCGAGACGCGGGCAGCCGGTCCGCGTCATCGAACAGGCCGAGGAGTTTCGCGAGATCGGCGCCGGCATTCAGATGCCGCCGAATGCCTTCAAGGCCTTTGCCAAGCTCGGCGTGCTGGAAGCCATCCAGGAGGTCGCGGCCTATCCGGACGATCTGATGTTCGGCGACATGATGACCGGGAAAATCGTCTACCGCGCACCGATCGACAAGACCTTCATCGAGCGCTTCGGCTACCCCTACGCCTTGCTGCATCGGGCCGATATCCTTGAGAAGCTCGTCACGGCATGCCGCAAGCTCGATCTGGTGACGCTGACGCCGGGCGAGCGGGTCGAGCGCTTCGAAGACACCGGCAGCAAGGTCATCGTCACCACGGCATCCGGCAACACCTATGAAGGATGCGGCCTCGTCTGCAGCGACGGGCTCTGGTCGATCGGCCGTCAGGCGCTGGTGAATGACGGCATGCCGCTCACCGACGGCTACGTGCTCTGCCGCGGCGTCGTTCCGGTGAAGGACATCCCGGAAGACCTCTATTCAAAGACCGTGACCATGTGGGGCGGGCCGGGGCTGGACTTTTTCCACTATCCCCTCCGCCGGCAGGAGATCTTCAATATCGGCGCAAGCTACTACGACCCGGACATCCGCCCTGGGCCAAACTATCCGACGATTACCAGGGACAGCTTCGTCAGGCATTTCGAGAATGCCTGCCCACACGTGAAGGCGCTGTTGCGCCATATCGATGTATCGCGCACCTGGGTGCTGCATTATCGGCTGCCGATCAAGGAATGGTCGAAGGGCCGGGTCACACTTCTTGGTGATGCCGCCCATCCGACCAGCATCTACATTTCTCAGGGCGCCTGTATGGCGCTCGAGGATGCGGTGATCCTTGCCGAAGTCGTGAGCCGGACCGATTCCATCGAGCAGGCCTTCGCGCAATACCGCGACGTGCGCTATCTTCGCACCGCGCGCATTCAGTTCACCTCGCGCGAATTCGGCAAGCTCTATCATGCGCGTGGCGCGCAGCGCGATCTGCGCAACGCGATTCTCGCGGTCACGCGCAGCACCGCGCTCGCCGATTCGCTCGCCTGGCTGTGGGGCAATCCGCTGTCGGCCGACGATCCGGGCTACGTTTGATTTCAGGCGTCGCTCCACACGGCAAGACGATGATGTCGGGCGCGTGCTGAAATCGCGCCTTCGCTGTGATATGGATACAACGGACACTGCCTGAGCCGCTGCGGCCGGCATGTCCATCGGACATCATCATCGGCACCAGATCCTGAGGCGCAATGGCCCAAGTCAAGAAACCGGAGGTCAGGGACGCCATCGTTTCAAGCGCCTATGAACTGTTTCGCGACAAGTCCTATCTGCGCACCTCGGTCGCGGAAATCGCGCGCAAGGCCGGGATCGTTCCCTCGCACATCTATGTCTATTTCGCATCGAAACTTGCGATTTTCTACGCGGTCTACGAACCGTGGCTGAACAAGCGCCTGACGCGCCTCGAAAGGCAGCTCTCCAAAATCGAGGATCCGGATCAGCGGCTGATCAGGATCATCGAGGCTTTCTGGATCAGGCTGCCGACCGAAGACAACGGATTCGCCAACAATCTGATGCAGGCGGTCTCGACCGCCGATCCTGACGAGCCCTATCGCAGCGATCTCTTGTCCCGCTCCGAGAAAACGCTGTCGCAGCTTCTGCGGCGCGCCCTGCCCGACAACCGGATGAGTGACGCGGACTGCGATCGCGTGGCGCATATCCTGCTCATGGCATTCGACGGCTTCATCGTGCGCCATCACGTCGGCGGCACGCGACAGGACATGGCGGATATCGTGGTTACGATGACGAGGCTGATGACGGGTAAACCTGCGAGTGCCGCGGCACGGTTGAACGGACCCCGCCGCCGCGCGGGACGCGCGCGCAAGGCGCAATTGACGCAGACCCATTAATGAATAGCATTCTCTATTGACGCTGCCCCTGGGCGGCGAAATACTTGCGTCATTACCCACCCACCAGCCTTCGGAGGCGGACATGATATCGTCTGCGATCAGATCGACCGAGATCAACCCGGGCAAGCTCAGCTTCCTGTTCAAGAAGCAATTCGAGATGTCCAAAGTGAAGCCGGGCGAGACCGTTGCGCTGGTCAGCGATCTTGCGACGCGCATCGAGTATATCGAAGCCGCTTTCGCCGCGGCCGAGGCGCTGGGCGCCGACGTCTACGATATGCGGGTCAATTCGATTCCGTCCTGGACCAAGGTCGGCGTGCCCACTATCGGCAAATGCAAGGGCACGCTGGAGGCGGTGAAGGCCGCCGACCTGCTGGTGATCTTCCACGTGCCGCTCTTTACGAAGTGGCTGAAAGAGGTGATGGACGGCGGCACGCGCGTCCTGATGATCATCGACGCGCCGGACGATCTCGAACAACTGATGTCGCCCCCCGGCCTGAAGGAGGCGCTGAAATACGCCGAAGAGAAATACAAGAAGACCCGCGAAGTCCGAGTCACCTCCGAGGCTGGAACCGACTTCACCTATTCCTGCGGTGAATATCCGGTCATGACCCAATGGGGTTATGCCGATGAACCCGGCCATTTCGATCATTGGGGCGGCGGTCATATCCACACCTTCCCGAACGAGGGATCGGCGCGCGGCAAGGTCGTGATCCAGCCCGGCGATATCGTGATCCTGCCCTATTGCCGCTATGTCCAGGATGCGGTCCACCTGCAGATCGAGGATGGCTTCATCACCAGCATCGAGGGCGGACTGGATGCAAAGCTGATGCGCGACTGGCTGGACGACGGCAAGGCCAACGACAACGATCGCGACCCCTACGCCATTTCGCATCTGGGCTGGGGCCTTAATCCGCAGGCGCGCTGGTATTCCCTGGCGATGAATGGAGATGAGCCCGAGCGGCACCGCGCCAGCGCGCGCGTGTTCGCCGGCAATTTCCTGTTCTCCACAGGCCCCAATTCACAGGGCGGCGGAAAGCGGACCACGCGCGGCCATTACGATGTGCCGATGCGCGATTGCACGGTCATGCTGGATAACGAGGTCATCATCGACAAGGGTCGCGTGATCGATCCGAAAATGCGGGTGGCCCGGCTAAGCGTTGCCTGAGGCAAGACCGGCCTCTTACCACCAACAACAAAAAGAAATGTCCTGCGCATCATCAATGCGGCCGCGATGGCCGCATCACGGGCACATGAGGGAGTTGCGTGACACCCGAGGAGTATCCGCCGCAGGAGCCGTTCACGGCGATCGGCGCACGTTATCATGACGAAGCGCTGCGGCGGAGCGCCGTCGTCCAGGGCACCGAACTCAGCTATTCCGACGATCCGTATTGTTCGCTGACGGTGGTCCCCGCCCGCGAACCGAACGGCGACGTGCTGGTGGCGCTTCACGGCGGTGGATGGACCAATGGCTACAAGGAATGGATGCTGTTCATGGCGCCGGCGCTCAATGCGCTCGGCGTCACCTTCGTGAGCGCCGGTTATCGGCTGGCACCGCAACACGTCTTTCCGGTGCAGCGCGACGATGTGTGCGACGCAATTGCAGCGGTCCATCGCGTGATTGGATCGTATGGCGGCAATCCCGACCGCATTTTCGTCGGGGGGCATTCGGCCGGCGGCCATCTTGCCGCTTTGGTCGCGCTTTCGACCGGATGGACGGCGCAGCGCGACCTGCCGGACAATGTGGTGCGCGGCGCGCTGCCGATTTCCGGGACCTATCTGTTTGGCCCGGATTCCGGGTTGTCGATGCGGCCGCGTTTCCTCGGCCCGGTGGAAAATCAGGCCGAACCGGCGGCATCGCCCTTGCATCTCGTCCGGCCGTCAGCCCCGCCGTTTTTCGTCAGCTACGGGTCCGATGACTTTCCGCATCTGCGCCGGCAGGCCGCCGACTTCATCTCCGCGATGCGCGCGCAAGGCAACGACGTGACCGAATACGAACTGGCCAACAGCGATCACCTTGGCGCAAGCTATGCGAGCGGTGATCCCGAAAGCGGCTGGCCGGCCCAAGCCGCGAACTGGATGCGAGCGCATTGAGATGAACGCGCCAGCCGACCGATCAGCATCCGTGTCCGGCAACGCCATAACGGTCAGCGGCCTGTCAAAGTCGTTCGGCGCGACACGCGCGCTGCATTCGGTCGATTTCTCGGTCGATTTCGGCGAAACCCACGCGCTTGTCGGTGAAAACGGCGCCGGCAAATCGACGCTGATCCGCATTCTCGGCGGCGTTCATCGCGCGGATAGCGGTGCGATCTCCATCGCGGGACGAGAACACAGCTTCGGCAGTCCGCACGAGGCCATTCTCGCCGGCGTCGTGACCATTCCGCAGGAATTGCGGATGGTCCCTGCTCTCTCGATCGCGGAGAATATCGCGCTTGGCAATCCGCCGACGCGCGCGCTGTTCGGACTTCTCCCGGTCATCGATCGCCGCCGCATGCGGGAAGAGGCGCAGCATTATCTCCAGCAGCTCAACTTTTCCGCCGACCTTGACCGTCCGGTGCACTCGCTGAGTTTCGCGGAGCGCCAGCTTGTGGCGATTGCGAAGGCGCTGCGGCTCAAGTGCCGCATTTTCATTCTGGACGAGCCGACCGCGGCGCTGGAAGACCGGGAAATCGAGCGGCTGTTCGCGGTGATCGCGCGCATGAAAGCGCAGGGCACGGCGATCATCTATATTTCCCACCGGCTGGACGAAATCGTCACGCTGGCCGACCGTTGCACGGTGCTGCGCGACGGCAAATGCGTCGCCACGCGTGTCCGTGGTCGCTTTACCACCGCCGACCTGATCGAAGACATGACCGGCAAGATGGCGGAGGAAGTCGCCGCCGAGCCGCTCGAACCCGGGCAGCCTTTGCTCGAGGAGATCGACGACCGGACCGACCGCATGACCGTGCGCCGGAACGAAGCGATCGGACTGGCGGGCCTTCTCGGCAGCGGAAGCGACCGGATCGTGCGGCGGCTGTTCGGCATCACCGGAGAACGGCCGCAAATTCGCATCGCCGGCGACAGCGTTCGGCGCTTCGCACTCCCCGCCGACGCGATCCGTTCGGATATCGGCTTTGTGCCCGGCGACCGGTCGCTCGGCCTCGTGATGAATTTGTCGGTTCGGGACAATATCCTCCTGCCCTCGCTCACGCGCGACAACAGCCCGCTGTGGATCAACCGCAAGGCCGGCGACGTCGTGGTGCGCGAATTGATGGAATTGCTGGACGTCCGGCCGCGGCGGCCCGACCTTCGCGTCGGCTCATTGTCCGGCGGCAATCAGCAGAAGGTCATCATCGCCAAATGGCTCGCCCGCCGGGTGACGACGCTTCTGCTCGACGAGCCGACCCACGGCATCGACATCGCCGCGAAGATGCATGTCCATGCTCTGATCCGGCAATTCACCAGGGACGGCGGCGGCGTCATCGTCAGCTCAAGCGATATCCCGGAACTGGCGCGGATTTGCGATACCGTGCTGTCGGTGAAAAACCGGCGCATCGTCAGTCGCATCGACCGCCGCGAAGGTATCGATGAGAGTCGATTGAGAGCATCTCTCGGGGGAACACACTGATCATGACGTCAGGCGCCAATCTATCAGCGCGCTTGCTGGGGCAGATTCCGCTGCTGACCCTGGCCGGACTTTGCATCGTAACCGCGCTTCTGACGGACCGCTTTCTGTCGCCCATCAACCTGAGCAACATCCTCGTTCAGTCGTCGATCATGGCGGTGATCGCGATGGGCATGACATTCGTGATCATCGGCGGCGGTTTCGATCTGTCGGTCGGATCGACCGCCGCGTTGTCGGCCTGCGTTGCGGCGATGGTGATGCTGCATGCCGGGATCGCGGCGGGCGTCATTGCGGGCATTGTTGCCGGTGCCCTGGTCGGGCTCGTCAACGGCGTGATCATCGCCTATTTCAAGGTCAATCCCTTCATCACCACACTCGGCACCATGGTGCTGGTCCGGGGCGTCGTCTTCCTCATCACCGGCGGCGCACCGGTTGAGGGCGAATATGGCCTGCCTTCGAGCTTCGTCGCCTTCGGCTCGATGCGCATGCTCGGCATTCACGCGCTGGTCTGGGTGCCGATCATCCTGTTGATCGTGTTGTCGTGGGTGCTGCATGCGACCCCGTTCGGCCGGCAGATCTATGCCACGGGCGGCGGACGGGAAGCCGCCTTCCTGTCGGGCGTGCCGGTGCAGAAGATCACCGCCTCGACCTACATCATCTGCGGCGCGCTCGCGGGCGTCGCCGGCGTCATGCTGGCGGCCCGCCTGCAATCCGGCCAGCCTACGGCGGGCGAATTCTACGAACTCACCGCCATAGCGGCGGTGGTGCTCGGCGGGGCCGCGCTCCATGGCGGCGAAGGCACGCTCTACAAGAGCGTGATCGGCGTCTTCATCATGATCATTCTCGGCAACAGCCTCAACCTGCTCAACGTCGACTCGTACTGGCAGCGGGTTGCGATTGGCGCCGTGATCATCGTGGCCGCTGCGGCGGATAGTTTGCGATCGAAGCGTTAACGGAGAGAGACAATGAGAAAGCTCGGTTTTCTGTTTGCGTCTGCACTCGCGGTGGCCGGCCTGGTCGCAGCTTCCGCGGACAAGGTTCATGCCCAAAACAAGCCCACCATCGGCGTGGCGCTGCCGCAGGACGACAACCCGTTCTATATCGCGATGATGCGCGGCATCCGCGCCCGCGCCGGCGAACTCGGCTTCGATGTCGTCACGGTTTCCTCGAACGAGGACAAGCTGAAACAGATCAACGGCGTCCAGGATCTCGTCGCCCGCGGGGTCAAGGGCATCCTGATTTCGCCGATCGACGCGACCGGCGTCAACGCCGCCTATGACGCAGCCGCCGCCGGCAAGGTCCCGATCGTTTCCGTCGCACGCGGATCGACCTCGCCGAATCAGACGCTCCATGTCGCAATGGATGAGAAGCAGATCGGCCGCGACATTGCCGAATGGACCGCCAAGCAGATCGGCGGGAAGGGCAAGGTTGCAATGCTCCTCGGACCGTCGGGCGCTCCGACCTTCCGCAATCTCGCCGAAGGCTACACCGAGGTAATGAGCAAATATCCGGGCATCTCCGTTGTTTTCCGGACCGACGGGCCGCTGACCCGCGAGCGCGGCCTCAAGAACTCGGAGGATGCGCTGGTCGCCCATCCCGATCTCGCCGCGATCTACACCGCGAACGACGACGTGGCCCTCGGCGCGACGCAGGCCGTGCTCGCCGCCAATCGCAAGGGCAAGACGCTGGTGACGGGCATGAACGGCGTGCCGCCGGCGCTGCGCGCCCTGAAGGATGGCAACCTCGCCATGACGATCGAACTCAATCCGGTGCTGTGGGGCCGGATGGGCGTCGATGTCCTCTCCGAATATCTGAAGGGCAGCAAGGTGGAGCCGCGCGTCTTCATCAAGCATGTCATCATCGACAAGGACAATATCGACCAGAAGATGCCGAAAGGCTGAACGCATTCGCGTGGCGGGCGATCCGCTCGCCACGCATTTTCCGAGCGGCACAGCCGCAGCCCTAGAATTCTGTACGGAGTTTTCCGATGGCGCATGCAGCCGCCGAAACCGGCGCCGGCACCCCTTACATTCGCGAAGTGGAGCAGGCGCAACTGCATCCGTTGTGGGATCGCTACAAGCGCATCACGCCGATGCAGCCGCGTCCCGCCGATACGCCCTATCACTGGCGGTGGCGTGTCACCGAACAATTCCTGCATCGCGCCGTGTCGGAAGTGCCGATCGAGGAGATCGAGCGCCGCGCCTTGATCATGTCGCATCCCTGTTTCGGCGACGAGACCGCGACTACCGGCACCCTGCTCGGGGCCTTCACCGTCCTCGACCCCGGCGAACAGGCCAGGCCGCATCGGCACACCGGCGCCGCCATCCGCTTCGCGACGCAGGCGGACGGCGCTGCCACCATCGTCAACGGCCGGTGGTGCGAGATGAAGGCCGGCGATCTGATCCTCACCCCGCCGATGGCCTGGCACGGTCATATCAATCCGAGCCAGAACCGGATCATCTGGTTCGATGCCGCGAACATGCCGCTCCTGCGCGGGCTGAACGCGCATTTCTTCGAGCCCGGCGATCCGAGGAACGAGGATTTCTGGAAGGTGGACGAAGGCGACGAACGCCGCTGGCGCGCCGCAGGGCTTGCGATGGCCAATGCGCCGACCGGCCAGCCGAGTTCGCCGAAATATCGCTATCCCGGCGAAGTCACCCGCCAGATGCTCAGCGAAATGCCGGCGGGGCCCGACGGTGCGCGCCTGATCCGTTACATCAATCCGGAGACCGGCGGCGCCGTGATGTCGACGCTGGATTGCTACGCCATGCGTCTCGACAAGGGCGTCGTCACACGCCCGAAGCGCGGCGCCTACTCGCAGATTTGCCTTGTGGTGTCCGGGCAAGGGCGCTCCCACATCGGCGACAAGGTTTTCGAATGGTCGCGGCACGACGTATTCACGATCCCGTCGTGGTCATGGGCGAGCCACGAGGCGATTTCGGGAGACGCGGATCTCTTCATCGTGTCCGACAAGGTCGTGTTCGAGAAGCTCGATGTGCTGCGTGAAGAGATGCAGTAACCCGCATGGCTAACACGCTGCCGCCTGAGGTGGCCCCTAGCGCGCCGAGTGACGCCATCGGCGCCGCGCTCCGCCGTGTCGAGGATTTCCGCTTCCTCACCGGTCAGGGACAATATGTTGGCGACATCGCGTATCCCGGCGCGCTGCATGCGGTCTTCGTGCGCTCCATTCACGCACACGCATCCATTCGCAGCATCGATTGCCGCGAGGCGCTGGCAACACCCGGTTGCGTCGCGGTCTTCACCGGCGAGGACATGCGTGCCGATGGCGTTGGCCCGATGCGCGCCATGTGGGCGATCAAGGGGCCGGACGGCGCGCCGATGGCCGAGCCGGACCGCTTCGCGCTCGCCCGCGACGCGGTTCGCTATGTCGGCGAGCCGGTGGCGGTGGTCATTGCGGAGACGGCGACGGCCGCGCAGGACGCCGCCGAGCGAGTCAGCATCGACTATGATGTGCTTCCGGCGCAACCGAATGCGGCCGACGCTTTGTCGGCGGATGCCGCTCGAATCCACGACAGCGCGCCGGGCAACGTCTGCTTCCGCTTCCGGCGTGGTGACGCCAAAGCGGTCAATGCGATCTTCGAGACGGCGCCGCATGTGGTCCGACTCGACATCGTCAATCAGCGCATCGGCGGCGCCGCGATAGAACCGCGCGCGCTGATCGCCATACCGCCGCGCGGTCGCGACAAGCTGACGCTCTACAGCTCGACCCAGGTACCGCATCACATCCGCCGCCTCGTTTCCGAACAGCTCGGCCGCAGCGAAGCGCAGATGCGCGTCGTTGCGCCCGATGTCGGCGGCGGATTCGGATACAAGGGCAAGCTCTATCCGGAAGAAGCGGTGTTGCCATGGGCGGCCTT
Organism: Pseudorhodoplanes sp.; assembly: GCF_035565855.1. Taxonomy (GTDB): domain Bacteria; phylum Pseudomonadota; class Alphaproteobacteria; order Rhizobiales; family Xanthobacteraceae; genus Pseudorhodoplanes. The sequence goes on along the minus strand of NZ_DATMRX010000107.1, from coordinate 2,279 downwards.
ACGGCTGAACCGGCCGGTGCGGTGGACTGCAACGCGCTCGGAGAGCTTTCTGTCCGACTACCAGGCGCGCGACCACACTACCCACGCCGAACTCGCGGTCGATACCGACGGACGATTCCTCGCGCTGCGGGTGCGGACGCTCGCCAATGTCGGCGCCTATGTCTCGACCTTCGGCGCTGCAATTCCGAGCGCCATCTATTCCGCGCTGCTTGCCGGCGTCTATGCGACACCGGCCATCAGCGTCGAATGCATCGGGGTCTTCACCAACACCGTGCCGACCGATGCCTATCGCGGCGCGGGACGGCCGGAAGCCTGCTACGTGCTGGAGCGCCTCGCCGATCGCGCCGCCGACGAGTTGAAACTGGACCGCAGCGACATGCGCCGGCGCAATCTCGTGCCTGGCACCGCCATCCCCTATCAGACGCCGATCGGACCGAGCTACGACAGCGGCGACTTCCCACGCCTGTTCGAGCGCGCGCTTGCGGCGTCTGACTATGCCGGCTTCGCCGCGCGCCGGACGGAGGCCGCCTCACGTGGCTGCCTGCGCGGCATTGGCATGGCCTGCTTCGTTGAATCGTCGGGCGTTGCGCCGTCGCGCTTTGCCGGCATGCTGGGTGCGCGCGCCGGGTTTTACGAAGCCGCGTCCGTGCGCATGGAGCCGGACGGATCGATCCGTGCGTCTCTCGGCACCCACAATCACGGCCAGGGTCATGAAACCAGCATGGCCCAGATCCTCTCCGCGCGGCTTGGCGTTCCCGTTGCAAAGATCGAGATCAGTGAGGGCGACACCGATCAGGTGCCCTACGGGACCGGCACCTTCGGTTCACGAAGCATCGCGGTGGGTGGCTCAGCGCTCGCGCTGGCTGCGGACAAGATCATCGAGAAAGGACGGCTGATCGCGGCGCACCTCCTCGAGGCCGATGCCGGCGATGTGACCTTCGAGCGCGGCCGCTACAGCGTGAGCGGAACGAACCATGCGGTGACGATCGGCGACGTGGCGCGTGCCGCCGTGATCCCCCACGACTTCCCGCTCGAGACGCTCGAACCCGGATTGCAGGACATCGCCGTCTACGATCCAAAGGCCTTCGCCTTCAGCAACGGCTTCCATGTCTGCGAGGTGGAGATCGATCCAGACACCGGGCGCATTTCGCTGTGCCGCTACACCGCGGTGGACGATATCGGCACCGTCATCAATCCGATGATCGCGACCGGACAGGTTCACGGCGGCATCGCGCAGGGCTTCGGGCAAGCTGTCCTCGAACAGATCGTCTACGATCCGGCGTCCGCACAGGCGCTGAGCGCCTCGTTCATGGATTACGGCATTCCGCGCGCCGGCGACCTGCCCTTCTTCAAATCGGAATTCGACCAGAGCCAGCCCTGCACCCACAATCCGCTGGGTGCCAAGGGCTGCGGCGAAGCCGGAACAATCGCAGCGCCCGCCGCGATCACCGGGGCAGCCCTCGATGCGCTCGGGCCGCTCGGCGTCGGCGCGCTCGAAATGCCGCTGACGCCCTATCGCATCTGGAAGGCGATCCGCGACGCGCGCGCGTCGTGAATGCGCGGCTGCCGACGCGGGCCGCCAGCCGAGCTTATGGACTGACCTCAATCGCTTCGAAGCCGCGCGGGACATGCCACCGTCCGCAGCACGAGGGCAACAGGCAGCGGATCGGCAGATGCCCTTCCGGCAGCGTCTCCAGCACCTTGCGCTCGATCCGCTGCGGGACCTCCGCCTGCCGCGAGACGCGCTCACGATGCACGGGCACGAGGTCACGGCGCTGCTGCTCGGTCGCCGCGACATCGATCTCCAGCGTCTCGGGGTCCAGCACGACGCCGTAATATTTGCGCGCGGCATCGAGCGAGACGTAACCCTGCCGCACGTCATGCTGCACCTCCTCAGGCGAGCGTTCCAAAGGCGAACCGAAACCGCCGCCGCCGCCGGACCGGAGCACGAACGCATCGCCCGCCTTGACCCTGGCGCGGAACAGCTTGGCGTTCGGCACATCGTCGTCGATGACGCCGTCGCGCCGCATCAGCATCTCGTTGCCGGTACCCTCAAGCCCGCCTTCCAGACCCCAGGGTAGACAGACCGCGCGCTCGATCTGCGCATTGACGTTGAAATCGGAAATCGCGCGCACCACGGTCTCGACGCCGAGGCCGCCGCGGTAACGGCCCGGACCGCCGGAATCCTGAATGAGCGACAGGCTTTCGACCATCACCGGATATTTCGCCTCGAATTGCTCATTCGGGCTGTTATGCGTGTCACCGTCATTGATGCAGAC
>NZ_DATMRX010000106.1:0-2408 GCF_035565855.1 Pseudorhodoplanes sp. | reverse complement strand
AATAGACGCAGCGGAAATCGCAGCGATCCGTCACCGAGACGCGCAGATAGGACACGGTGCGGGCAAACGGATCGACCAGAGGCGCCCGTGAACGGGCGTCGGATTTGATTGGTTGCGCTGCAGCATTCATGGGCAATCCTCACCCCACCATATAGGGGATCGGCAGGCGCGGCAAAACCCTTGGAAAAGCGTGTCTTAACGCGTTATCTGCCGGCATGACCAGCATGCAGGCCTGGCCGACCGAACTTCGGCTGAGCAAGGACCGTCGGACCCTCACGGTCGCTTTCGACAACAACGACCGCTACGCGCTGTCGGCGGAATATCTGCGGGTGAAAAGCCCGAGCGCCGAAGTCCAGGGCCATTCGCCCGAGGAGCGCAAGACCGTTCCCGGCAAGCGCGATGTGATGATTTTGGAAATCCAGCCGGTCGGGAATTATGCGGTGCGGCTTGTCTTCGATGACATGCACTCCACCGGCATTTATTCGTGGGACTATTTTGCCGATCTCGGCCGCAACCAGGAGAAATACTGGCAGGACTATCTCGACGAGCTCGCAGCGAAGGGATTGTCGCGCGAGCCCGCATTGCGCAAGGGGTGAGCGATCCTGCCTCCCGGTCGCGCGCTGGCTCGCTGCGATCCTATTTCACCACGATGACCTTCGCGCCGACCTTCACGCGATTGTAGAGATCGATCACGTCGTCATTGGTCAGCCGGATGCAGCCCGACGAATCCGCTTCGCCGACCGAATCCGGATCGTGGGTGCCGTGAATGCGATAGATCGTCGAACCGATATACATCGCGCGCGCGCCCAGCGGATTGCCGGGGCCGCCCTTCATATGGCGCGGTAAGCCCGGCTGGCGCTTCAGCATCTCGGGCGGCGGGCGCCAATCCGGCCATTCACGTTTGGCGCTGACGGTGTGAATGCCGTTCCACGTGAAGCCGTCGCGTCCGACACCGACGCCGTACTGAATCGCGCGGTTGTTGCCGAGCACGTAGTAGAGTTTGCGCTGCGCGGTGAAGACGATGATGGTGCCCGGCTTCTCCTTGGTCTCGAAGCCGACCTCCTGGCGACGCAGCGCCAGGATTTCGAACAGCCCCTTGACCTTTACATTCTCCGGCGCCCCGCCCAGGAGCCGGCCGTCGGGGTCGGTCAGCGCCGGATTGGCCAGCGTGATCGCGGGCAACGTCACAGTTGCAACAAGGCCGGCAACCAGACTTGCCAGCCACTTCCATGTCCTCAGGCGCATTTCATTCCCGTCCCGACCAAACCGTTCCGTCAGCGTGTCCGCCGGCGGCATACTAGGACATTGGACGGCACGCGCCACTCCTCGCCGCGATGGTGTGACGACATGCGCCAGCGGGTTGCCGGATGGCGAATATCCAGAAGATGCGGAGGTGGTGTGAATGGTGGGCGCGACAGGGATTGAACCTGTGACCCCTCCCGTGTGAAGGGAGTGCTCTCCCGCTGAGCTACGCGCCCGAAAGGCCGGCACTTAAGTGTCCGGTCCAAGATGTGTCAAGCCAAAGCGCCTGAAACTTGCCAAAGCCGGCACGCGAACGCTCGCACGCGTCCGCGGGATGCCGTTCCTCGCGTCAGCGGGTCTGCGGCGCCGGCCAGGCGCCGGCGGGCGACTGCGTCTGTGGCGCCCCGAAGCCACCCGCGTTGCCCTGCGGCGGCGGATTGAAACCGGAGGTCGAGGGCGGAGGCGCGAAACCACCGCCTGAAGGCGGCGGGGGAGCAGCGCGCTGCGCGCGTTGGGGCTGCGGCGCGGGAGCCGCATCGGAAGGCGGCTGCTTGGCTACGCGCGGCTTCTTGGCCGGCGGTGCGCGGCGCGGCCCCGCCTTGACGAGTTCGGCGACGACCGGACTTGGGTCAAAACGCGGCTGTCCCGACGATACTCCCATCTCCTCGCTGCCGCGCATGTCGTCGGGCGGCAGCAACTTCACCGGAATGGTCTGCGGCTGATAGCCATTGAGGCTGAACGTCACCTGGAAATCGGCGGCGGGAACCGCGAGCGCACAGGGTGTGCGGCATGTCTGTCCGCCGGAGGTCTTCACCTCGGCGCCAGGCGGCTCGGATTCGAACTGGAGCGGTACAGTTGGTGTGGCGGTCTTCAACAGGTCACCCGAATTCGAGCAACCCGCGAGCAGCATCCCGCACGCAACAATCGCCAAACATCTACGCATGGGTCTTGTCCATCGCTGGGCCCCCCGTCAGCGCCACGACCCTCGTGGCGACCATACGAGCCGGGGCACCCCCGTGCAACCGGCGCAATCGGCTCCCGGGATCGTCTCCGATTATGTCAGGAGCCGAGGCCAAAAGCTCGCAAAGAGCGTCAATTTTGCGGCTGTTTCTCGGGAGTATGGTAAATCCCGGCCGCGGCCGCCGGGCTCCGAGGATGTTGGAGGA
>NZ_DATMRX010000105.1:0-7947 GCF_035565855.1 Pseudorhodoplanes sp. | reverse complement strand
AAAACAGCAACCTGACATGGGATGCCGCGACGCTCGACGCCTACCTCAACGATCCGCAGAAAGTGGTGCCCGGCAACAAGATGCCGTTCCCCGGCCTAAAGACCGAAAACGAGCGCCGCGCCATCATCGCGTTTCTTTCCGGCAGCGCTGGCCCCGCGGCCGCAGCGACGGCGCCTGTCCAAGCGGCACAACCCGCGGCTTCGCCTTCTGCTGCCGCGCCCGCCGCGAAACGGGCGGCGCCGGCTGCGCCTTCGCGCGATCAGTCCGCCGGCGCGCCGGCCGGCTCGGCCTATCTTCCGGGCATCCGCTACACGCTGAAATCGGGCATCGCCGAAGGCCGTATGGTATTCATCGGCGTCGGCGGCACGATCGACGGTCAGATCAATCCGATGCTGTCGGCGGCCGAAGGCCAGGTCGTGCAAATCACGCTCGTCAACGGCGAAGGCGCCGAGCACGACATCGTGTTCTCCGATCAGGGCCCGGCGGGCAGTTCGCCGCATATCGTCGGCCGCGGCTCGAGCACGAATATCGCGTTCGTCGCCTCGAAGGCTGGCGACTACACTTATTACTGCAGCCTGCCCGGCCATCGCCTCGCTGGCATGGAAGGGCAATTCCTGGTGACGCCGATGCCGCCGGAACAGACCGTCGTCGAAGCGGATATTTCGCAACGCTCGACCGATGTCCCCGCGCCGATCGGCAAGCGCGGGCCGCAGACAGTGCGTGTCGATCTCGTGACGGTCGAACTCGAAGGCCGGCTCGCGGAAGGCACCACCTTCGGCTATTGGACGTTCAACGGCCGGGTGCCGGGCCCGATGCTGCGCGTGCGCGTCGGCGACACCGTCGATGTGCATCTCAAGAATGCCGACGGCAGCGCCATGGTCCACTCCGTGGACTTCCACGCCGCGACCGGCCCGGGCGGCGGCGCCGTCTCGACGCAGGCCAACCCCGGCGAAGAGAAGAGCTTCAAGTTCAAGGCGCTTGTTCCGGGCCTGTACGTCTACCATTGCGCGACGCCGATGGTGGCGCATCATATCGCCAACGGCATGTACGGCATGATTCTCGTCGAACCGGAGGAAGGTCTGCCACCCGTCGATCGCGAATTCTACGTCATGCAGGGCGAGATCTACACCGAGGCTCCCTTCGGCCAGCACGGCAGCCAGAGCTTCGACGTCACGAAACTATTGAACGAGCGGCCTGAGTACTTCGTGTTCAACGGCTCGGTCGGCGCGTTGTCGAAGTTTCATCCCTTGCAGGCCAAGGTCGGCGAAACCGTCCGTATCTTCTTCGGTGTCGGCGGCCCGAACTACACTTCGTCGTTCCACGTCATCGGCGAGATCTTCGACAAGGTCTATAACCTCGGCGGCGTTCTCAGCGAGCCGTTGCACGGTCTGCAGACAGTCCTTGTGCCCGCCGGCGGCGCCGTCATCACCGAGTTCAAGGTCGATGTTCCCGGCAACTATATTCTGGTCGATCATGCGCTGGCGCGGATGGAGCGCGGCCTGATGGGCATGCTCCATGTCGAGGGCGCGAGCGTGCCGGAGATCTACGACGGCAAGGTCGAGCCCGGCAGCGGCCACTGAACCGAAACACCGAAATTACGCGACACTGAACGGCACGAGGGCGCAGCCAAAAGCTGCGCCTTTGTTGTTTACGCCGAACCTCGCCACTGCCGGAATCTCGAAGATTCTCAAGCCGCCATGCCTGTGCTAGGAAAATCGCACGGTCCCGTAGCTCAGCCGGATAGAGCGGCGGTTTCCTAAACCGCAGGTCGCAGGTTCGATTCCTGCCGGGATCGCCAAGATTTCCAACCCTGTATCCAAAAACGCATGTCATACGGCGACGAAATCATGGCCTGCGGTCAGGCGCTCTCTCTGGCGCGAGAAACCGGAAAGCGGGTCCGGATCGTCGATGCCCGCGGCAAACGCCGGTGGGATGATCTGTGGCGAAATATCCCGGAGATTCTCCATCCGCGGGAGAGAATGAGAGACTGCGCCGTTCTCAGAAACGGCGTCGGGGCCCGGCCCTATCTCGACTACACGAATTGGGACGGCATCCGCGCGACCCATACCGGCTGGCGAGCACAGGATCATATCGGCCGGATCGTTTTCGACGAGAGCGAAATCGAATTCGCCGAGAAGGCCTGCCGCGGTTTCGGGCCCTTCGTCCTGATCGAGCCGAATATCGCGAAGGCGTCGGCGACCGTCCGATGGGACTCGAACCCCAACAAGCAATGGGGCCGGAACCGGTGGCAGGAACTTGTCCGCCTTGTGAAGCTGCCGGCCGTGCAGGTCGGCGCAAAAGGAACGGAGGTTCTGGATGGCGTTTATTTCATCCCGACCGAGTCGTTCAGACTGGGCGCAGCCGTGCTGCAACGGGCGGCGCTGTCCATCCTGCCCGAAGGCGGGCTTCATCACGCCGCGGCCGCCCTGGGAAGGCGCGCGGTCGTGTTGTTCGGCGGAGTTATCAGCCCTTCGACAACAGGATATCCCTTCCATATCAATATCACGCGCGGGGAACCCTGCAGAATGCTCGTTCCCTGCAAGCATTGCGAACAAACCTGGCAGACCATTTCACCTGAAGAAGTCGCCGGTCACGCTTCCTCGCTTCTCGCCTCTTCACCCGGCCAGTCACGCGTATAAACTTGCCGGTATTCAACCGGTACAATTCTGAAAACCGTTACCAGGTCTTTCCTGCATGCGCTGGATTTCCGGACTATTTCCTCGGCGGCCGGACAAGCGCGTTGCCATTGTCGGCAACGGCTACGTTTGGGCGTCCGGAAAAACCATCGACCGGTATGATGTCGTCATCCGGTGCAATCAGTCCCGGAGCTATCCCCGCCACGGCCGAAAGATCAATATCCTGGCCTTGACGAACTCGGGCCAGCCGGCGCTGCGAACACTTCACAACGATGCGTACATCCGGCGCGAGGTCTTCGATGCGGCGCGATCGATCTGGCTCGTTCGTGCTCCGGAGATTTTGAAGGACTGTGAGATCGCCGATGGCGATCATACCGAAGCGTTCTTTACCAGCCGCTTCGCCAGCAAGCCGATTGAAGTGCTTTCCGCCGAGATTGGCCGCGAGACCGAAAGGCGCCTCGTCGAACTCGGCGCCAGGAAGCCGTTCATGCCGAGCACCGGGATCCTCGTGATCGCGCATGCGTTGAAACGATTTCCCGATCATGCGATCGATCTCTTCGGCTTCTCCCATCAGGGATGGGAGCATCACCCCTGGCAAGCGGAAAAACAGCTGATCAAACAGATGATGAAAGAAACACCCTTCCTGCGAAAAATGCGATGACCGGCATTTTTTATTTATAGAGAAACCGATGTTCCGCCGCATCTTCAGCCGCATCATGCAAAGGCCCGAAAATGCCGCGCGTGAAGCCAGAGGCGTCCGCCTCTACAAATCTTACCTCGATCTTCCCCCGGGCCGGCCGCCGCGCATCCTGATTCTGAAACTCGATCATATCGGAGACATGCTGCTCGGCATGCGGGCGTTCCGCGAGATCAGAAACGCCTGGCCCGGCGCCGGCATCACGCTGGTTTGCAGCCCTGCCAACGCATCGTTCGCGGCAAAACTGGAGATAGCCGACAACATCGTCGCTTGCCGCTTTTTCGAAGACCGCTCGCATATACAGCGCCCGCCGAACGGCGTTCTCCTGCAGCGGTTTCGCGACCTGCGCCTTCCTGCGTTCGATATTGCGATCGACCTTCGTTTCGGCGATGAGACGCGTTTTTTGCTCGATCACGTCGAGGCCCGGTTCGTCTGCGGCTTTTTCACAAAGAACATCGATCGCAAGCTCGATGTCAGCGTGCGGATCGAGAACGTTCCTGAGCAAAGGATCCCCAGCGACCCGAAGAACCTGCATGACGAAACGCGCCTGCTATTGCTGGCACGAACCGTGATCGAAGCCTTCGGGCATACGCGCCATCCGATCCACACCATCGCGGCGGATGATACCTGCGTGCCTTTCAAGGACACCGCTTACGCCGTCCTCGCCCCGGCCGCCGGGGCCGAGATCAAGCAATGGCCGAATGAGAGCTTCGCCGCCGCCGGGCGCCGCCTGATCGGCAACGGGCTTTCCATCGTGCTCGTCGGCGACCGGACATCGCAAGCCGATTGCGATGCGATCGCCAGGCAGATCGGATCCGAACGCGTCCGCGATCTCTCGGGCAAGCTTCCGCTCGAGCAGTTGCCGGATGTATTGCGCCACGCCGCCTGTTCATCGGCAACGATTCGGGGCCGGGCCATCTTGCGGCCGCGCTCGATGTTCCGGCCGTCATCGTCTTTTCCGGCGCAGTCAATATCGAGACATGGCAGCCGCGCGGGAGAAATGCCGTCGCACTGAGGGCCGACATCGAATGCTCGCCATGCTATCTGACGAAGAAGGCGGACTGCCGCAACGAGCGCCGCTGCCTCACCGCGATCAGTCCCGAATATGTCGTGGATACGGCCTTGGAGCTCTCCCGGAACAAGGCGGGCACCGCAAATAGCGGTCTCGCGGACCCCTAACCACCCGGCGGAACCTTGCATCAGCCTCCGGCGTTGTGACCCCGGGTACCGTTGGGGCGACGGCTGGCGGAAAGTGGAAGCGTTTCATCGATGCCGCTGAGCCTGACACTCGCGTTGCGTAATCTTTTTCATGACCGTCTGCGTTTCATCGCGACGCTCATCGGTATCGTGTTTTCCGTCGTCCTCGTCCTCGTCCAGATGGGGCTCTATTCGGGCTTCGGGCGCATGGTGACGATGATGATCGACCACGCCTCGACGGATCTCTGGATCCTCTCGCGCGGCATCAACTCGATGGAAGATATTTCCCAGCTCGACGGAGACATCAAAGATAAAGTGCTCGCGGTCGATGGCGTCGCCGAAGCCGTCCCGCTCGTCATCGGCTTTTCCGATTGGCACCTTCCGGCGAGCGGCGAGCGCACGCCCGTATTCATCATCGGTTCCGACCCGAAACTTCGCGGACTCCAGCCCTGGAACGTGGTGGAAGGAAAAGCCGAAGACCTCGGCGCGCCCGACACCGTCGCCGTCGATCGCTCCTATTACGGCCGACTCGGCGTTTCCGGCACGGGGTCGACCGCCGAAATCAACCGGCACAAGGTGAAGGTCGCCGTCGTCACCGACGGCATTCGCTCCTTCACGACGATGCCCTACGTTTTCTCCGATCTCGATGCGGCGCGGAGCTATCTCGATCTTCCGCCGGGCAAGATCAGCCAACTGCTTGTGCGCGTGAAACCCGGCAGCGATATCAACCGCGTCCGCGACGCCATCCGCTCGAAGGTGGCGAATGTCGAGGTGCTCACGCCGCAGGAATTTCGCCAGCGCAGCCGCACCTTCTGGCTGTTCAGCACCGGCGCGGGCGCCGCGCTCTTTGCCGGCGTCCTGCTCGGCGTCATCGTCGGCACGGCGATCCTCGCGCAGACGCTCTACTCCAACACTCGCGAGCACCTGCCGGAATTCGCGGCGCTGCGCGCCATCGGCTGCTCGAACCGTTATATCTTCCGCATCATCCGCTATCAGGCCCTGCTCAACGCCGTGATCGGCCTTTGCCTTGCCGGCGCGATCGGCGCGGTCGTCGTCCATTTGACGGCAAAGAGCGCTCTTCCCATCATCATCACGCCGCTGCAGGCCGGCGGGCTTGTCGTCATCATTCTTCTGATGTGCCTCGTGTCGGCGATCGTCGCGATCGCCCGCGTCGTCCGCATCGATCCGGTCACGGTGCTGACGCGATGAGCAAAGCGCTGCTCGAAGCCCGGAATATTTCAAAGACGTTCGGCGAGGGCCACGTTCAGGTTCGCGCCGTCGCTTCCGCCAATCTCACGCTCAAGGGCGGCGAACTCACGCTGCTGATGGGCCCTTCCGGCAGCGGCAAGACGACGCTGCTCTCTATCCTTGGCTGCATGCTGACCCCCGGCAAGGGAACGCTCGCCATCTGCGGCAATCCGGTCGAAAAGGCCGGGCCCGAGCGGCTCGCGGAAATTCGCCGCTCGCATATCGGCTTCATCTTTCAGTCCTATCATCTCTTTCCGACGCTGACCGCCGCCGAGAACATTCAGCTCGCGCTCGACATTCGCGGCCAGAACGGCAGCGAGGCCGCGAACAAATCGCACAAGCTTCTCGAGAAAGTCGGGCTCTCGCGCAAAAGCAAGGCCTTCCCGCGCGAGATGAGCGGCGGCGAGCAGCAGCGCGTCGCCATCGCCCGCGCCATCGTTGCCAATCCCTCGGTCATTCTCGCCGACGAGCCGACCGCCGCGCTCGACACCAGCAACGGACGCGCCGTCATGAATATCCTGAGCGAGCTTGCCGAGGATCAGAACAGCGCTGTGCTGGCCGTCAGTCACGATTCGCGCGTCATCCCCTTCGCCGACAGAATCATTTACATTGAGGACGGCGTACTGAAGCACGAAGACCCCGCCGCCCAGATGGAACGCAAAGGCGCGCGCCAGCGCAAGAATTGAGGCGCCCCGGCGCAAGGACAAACCGGATGCCCGCCAAACCCGCCCGTCAGACCGGAAAAAAGACCGCCGGAAAAAATATCGCCGGCGGCATCGTGCATAAAGCGCCCGCCGATCTGCGGGCGGCCATCGTCCCCGATCGCGCGGCGCTCAAGGCCTGGAACGACATCTCGCCGATCGCGCGCAACGAATGGATCTGCTGGATCGAATCCGCCAAGAAGCCGGAGACGCGAAGCCGCCGCATCGAAAGAACGCGCTCGCAACTGATCGGCGGCGACCGCCGCCCCTGCTGCTGGCCGGGCTGCCCTCACCGCTGAGCGAAAACGATTGGCGATCCGCTCAGCCCTGCGGAAAAATCCACAGCGCCTCTTTCGGAAATTCGACGTAATGCGCGCCGGGCGAAATCTCACGTTCGGCATAGGCGCGCACCAGCATTTTATCGAGCGCGAAGACAAGCTCGAAGCGCTCGCCGAGATACATCTGGGTCTTCAGCTCCATCTTGATGCGGTTCGGGCCGGCGGCATCCGCGACGCGCACCCGCTCGAGACGAATAACACCGATCGCCGCCGCCCCCGGCGCGGTCTCGCCGCGCGCGGCGCCTTCGAGAACCGCATCGCCAATTCTCAACTGGCCCGCGCCCGCGCTTGCGCCGGCAAGACGATTGTTGCTGCCCATGAATTCGGCCGCAAATAGCGTGCGCGGCGCGCTGTAAAGCTCGGTTGGCGTGCCCTCCTGTTCGACCACGCCGCCATTCAGCAGCACGATCCTGTCGGCAATCGCCATCGCCTCGATCTGATCGTGGGTGACGCAAAGCGCCGAAAGATTAAGTGAAACAATCAGTTGCCGCAGCCAGGCGCGCGCTTCCTCGCGCAATTTCGCATCCAGATTGGAGAGCGGCTCATCGAGCAAAATCACCGGCGGCTCGTAAACCAGCGCCCGCGCCAGCGCGACGCGCTGCTGCTGGCCGCCCGAAAGCTGATGCGGATAGCGCGCGGCAAGATGCGAAAGCCCGATCTGCGCCAGCGCCGCCTCGACGCGCTTCTTGCGCTCGCCGCCCGTGACGCCGCGCAGCTTCAGGCCATAGGCGACATTGTCGAACACCGTGCGATGCGGCCATAGCGCATAGGATTGGAAGACGAGGCCGAGGCCGCGTTCCTCGGCGGGCAGATCGATGCCGCGCGCGGCATCGTACAGCGCGCGGTCGCCGATTTTGATCGCGCCGCTATGCGGCTTCTCGAGGCCGGCAACGGCGCGCAACAATGTTGTCTTGCCGCTCCCCGACGGGCCGAGAAACGCAACGACCTTGCCGCGCGGCACGGTCATTGAAACACCGCGCAGGATTTCATTGTCGCCGAGGCGAACGCCGAGTTTCTCGACCGTCAAATCAGCCATGCAAACGCACTCCCAAGCGTAACGCGACCGCCAGTCCGAACGCGATCATCAGGACATTGACCACCGACAGCGCCGAGACAAGATCAATCGCGCC
>NZ_DATMRX010000104.1:0-9490 GCF_035565855.1 Pseudorhodoplanes sp. | reverse complement strand
GTGGGCGATACAGCGGCAAATGCCAGCAGGACAGAAAGAAGGGCAGTGCGAAGTCTCATGGCGAAGTCTCCCGGCCGCAACAATGATTTGACCGCAAGGATCGCCCCCGTCGCCGGATCGTTCGTGGCTTGAACGAGTCAGGACGGTGGCATTCTTCCCCCGATCGTGACCAAATCCGGGCAGACAGAAAGGGTTTTGTTACAGTTTGGCAAGTCTCCCTGCGACCAAAAGGCTCATGCCGACGACAAGGATGCTTTGCATCGGCCTTCGGCCGGCGGCCGTTTGGGCCAAAACGGGCTAATCGATCTCGTCCTTCGGTCGCACCCAGGGCTCGCGCAGCGCGGCGGCGGTCCATTCCGCCCAAGCCGGCAGCGCCATCACGGCATCGAGATAAGCTTGGGTCTGCGCGCCGACCGGCACCGCGTAAGTGTGCAGGCGAGAGACGACCGGGGCATACATCGCATCCGCCGCTCCGAAGGCCCCGAACAAAAATGGCCCGCCCTCGCCGAACCGGCTGCGACAATCGGCCCACATCGCTTCGATCCGGCGGACATCGGCCATGGCCTCGTCCGGCATCGCCACGCGCTTGACCGGCCGGTGCATATTCATCGGGCAGGTTCGACGCAGGGGCAGGAATCCGGCGTGCATCTCCGCCGCAACCGCCCTCGCCCTCCCCCGTGCGGCGGGGTTGGCTGGCCAAAACTGCACGGCCGGGAATTTCTCGGCGAGATATTCCAAGATGGCCAGCGACTCCCACACCTCGATGCCATCGTCCACCAGCACCGGCACCTTGCCGGTGCCGGAGATTTTCGACACCTGCGTCCTGAACTCTGCCGTATCCAGCGGAATGACGATTTCCTCGAACGCGATCCCGGCCACCTTCATGGCGATCCAAGGGCGAAACGACCACGACGAATAATTCTTGTTTCCGATAACCAACGTGAGCGGCAACCCACCACCCTCCCTCTTGCGGCATTGGACGCAGCGGCATCATCCCGTCGGCGTGGTCGTCCGCAGCGTTATCGCGTCGATTTCACACACGCCGCCACCACCTCGACCTTGGCGGTGGACCGGGGCGAACGGCAGAGCGCGCTATGTTCGGTGGGATAAACCGCCTGAGCACGTCCGACACCGCAATGCGCAGTCAGCAACACTTCGTCGGACTCGCATTGGGCCGTGCAATTGCCCGTCGTGCATTCGATACGCACGATCCGGATGCCGGCATCACCCGCGCGCCCCTGAGGACCGGGTGGCCCCGGAGGTCCACGTTCGCCGGGCGGACCGGGCGGACCGGGCTGCCCTGGCCGCCCCGCAGCCTCGGGCCCGCCGACAAAGCCCATCGGTGCCGCAGTCGCGGGCGCGGCCGCCACCTGCGGCGCGTCGCCCCGAAGAAGCACAAGGCCAAACGCGACAACGAAGCCGATCAGGCCGAAGACCCCGAGCCCGCCGAGAAGCCATAGCTCCGGTGGCCGCGGCCGTTTGCCGGGCATGGTTTCGGAATGAGATTGCTCGCCGTCACTCATATCGCACCCGCACGATCAGCACCCCCGCCGGCCCCTGGCAGCCCTGCCAAATCTTGTCATGCCTTGGGTTTGGCCGGCTCAATCGGCCCGCCCGCATCGCGCCACGCGCCAAAGCCGCCGCGAATATGAGCAACCGGCTTCAATCCCATGCGCTGCGCCGTCTGCGCCGCCAGCGCCGAACGCAGACCGCCCGCGCAGAAGAACACGAACCTCTTGTCCTGTGCGAATTGCGGCTTGTGATAATGCGTGGCCGGGTCGATCCAGAACTCCAGCATCCCGCGCGGGCAATGGAATGCGCCTGGCACCCGACCTTCACGCTGCAATTCGCGAATATCGCGGATGTCGACCAGCAACACGTCGTCGCGGCCGTGCAATTTGATCGCCTCCTCCGCCGATAGCGTCTCCACCTCGCGTTCGGCCGCTTCGACCAGCGCCCCGGCGCTGACGGTGATGGTCTGTGGCATTGTCGTCTCCGTTCCATCGAATGGTGGCAGAGCCGCCGCTGAAACACCAGCACCGGGGATGACGGCACCGAGCACCTTGAATGCGGCAGCCGATGGTGTGAGGCTTTACCGCCATGCCGCTCTTTTCCACGCTCGATCTGGTTGCGGTTGCCTGGTTCCTCGGCGCCTGGGTGACGTATTCCGTTACCCTGACGCTAACCGGGCGACGACGGCGCGGACTCAACCTCGAAATGAACGGCTATCGCGATGTCTGGATGCTTCAGATGCTGGGGCGCGAGATGCGAATGGTCGATGCCCAGATCGTCGCGGCTCTACAGAACGGCACCGCGTTCTTCGCCTCGACGTCGCTGATTGCCGTCGGCGGCGCGCTCACCTTGATGCGTTCGACCGATGAAATCCTGCAGGTCATCGCGGCCCTGCCGTTCGGCATCCGCACAACGCCGGTGCAATGGGAAGCCAAGACCATCGGGCTGGCGATCATCTTCGTCTATGCATTCTTCAAATTTGCCTGGTCGTATCGTCTCTACAATTACGTAGCGATCATGGTCGGAGCAACGCCGCCCGCGCGTGACAAGGAATCCGCCGAGGCCATTGCCCATGCCGAACGCACCGGCCGGCTGTGCGCAGTTGCGGGCCTGCATTTCAACCGCGGGCAGCGCGCGTTCTTTTTCGCGCTCGGCTATCTTGGCTGGTTCGTCAGCCCCTGGCTGCTGATCGTCACCAGCATCGTCGTCGCGGTGGTGCTGTGGCGGCGGCAATTCGCCGGCGACTCGCGCCACGCGCTCATTGGCGACTGACCATCCGCTCAGGACCGCGGTCCGGGAAACAACGCCGATGAACGTCCGGTGAGCCAATAAGCCACAAGGCCGATCCATTCGCGCACGGCGACATCCGTTCGCGCCAACCCTCCCGCCACCGCCTGGAACGGCTTGAGCAGGTCTTGTCGGCCAGCCGTACGCCAATCGACCGGATACGGCTCGACCGCGAATCCGACTTTCCGGAAGCAACCAACCGCACGCGGCATGTGATAGCCCGACGTCACCAGCAGCCATCGCTCGCCGGGCTTCGGATGCAGCAACTCCTTCGCGAACACCGCGTTCTCGTAGGTGTTGCGCGACACTTCTTCTGTCTCGATGCGCTGCCCGGCAACGCCCAGGCTCTCTAGCAGAGGACGAGCCAACACCGCTTCGCTTGGCGCACGTCCCACGAGGCTCGCGTCGCCGCCGACGAATACGATTCTTGCCAGCGGGAAACGCTTGGCGAGCGCCGCCGTCGCCGTCATGCGCTCCGCCGTCTCGTTCAATTCCACCGTGCCGCGCTCGCCGGAGAGTTTGGGAACGATCGCACCACCCAGCACGATGATGCCAGTCGGCGGGGCGTCACTGAAAGTCCAGGCCGGAAAACGCTGCTCGAGCGGCAAGATCAGCGCGTTACCGAGAGGGGATAGCCCGGCCACCGCCAACAGCAGCACCGCCACGACCACGAGACTCCGGCCGCAGCGCGCCCATCGCGTCGCCATCAGAATCACGCCCCCGAGCGCGACGACGATCAACAGGTTCGAGGGAGAAGCGAGAAACCCGATCGTCTTCGATAGGACGAAGAACATCGGCTCGTCAGGCCGGGGTCAAGCCAAGCCGCTCGTCGCGGCGGCGCAGGTATCGCACGAACGGGATCGACAACAGCACCATCCAGGCCTTGCCCACGATCTGCCCCAGCACGAAATCCAGGGAACCGAACGCCAGCCATAGGAAAATAACAGAATCCACCGCGAGCCCAACGAGGCTCGAAACCACCACCGCCGTGACCAGCCGCCGCCGCGCCAGCGGCGTATAGACCGCAAGATCGGCGAACTCCGACAGCAGAAACGCCACGCCCGACGCCACGACCAGTGACGGCGGAGCCACCGCTGCCGACAACATTGCGCCCGCGACCACCGCCGCAGCCGAATAACCCACGCCGAGCCGGCGCTGCACCAGGTCGCGCAGCACCAGCGCGACGCCGATCATCAGCACACCGGACGGCGCCATCAATCCGGGCAGAACCGGGATAAGGCAAAGCCCGTCCCCGGTGCAGACACTGCCAACGTGACCGATCATCCAATTGGCAATCGGAATGGTCAGGCCGAAGGCGGCCAGGAATGCAAACCCCTCGATCTGCCGGCGCTTATCGCTATTCATCGTCTTTCCCGAATAAAACGGGCGAAGCCCTCCGCCCGCAACTTGCAGGCCGGGCACGCTCCGCAGCCATAACCCCAATCGTGGCGATGCACCCGATCGCCGAGATAGCAGCTATGGGTCGCCTCGATCACCAAATCAAGCAGCGGCTCGCCACCGATGTCACAGGCCAGCGCGAATGTCCCCGCCTTATCGACCCGCATCAGCGGTGTATGAACGGTGAAATCGCGCTCCATCCCGAGATTGAGCGCAACCTGCATAGCCTTGATGGTTTCGTCGCGGCAATCCGGATAGCCGGAATAGTCGGCCTCGCCCATTCCGGCGACCAGATGCTTCGCGCCGCGGCGGTAGGCCAGCGCCGCGGCAAAGGCGAGAAAGATAAGATTGCGGCCGGGTACGAACGTCGTCGGCAGACCGTTCTCCGCGATCTCGATCTGCATATCGCGGGTGAGCGCCGTCTCCGACATGGCGGCGAGCGCGTCGAGTTTCACCACATGATCGTTGCCGAGACGGGCAGCCCACTCACCGCGCAAGCGCGCCATGCGCTCGCGCAACGTGGGACGGACGGCAAGCTCAACCGCATGACGTTGGCCATAGTCGAAACCAATCGTTTCAACCCTGGCGAAGTGTGTCAGCGCCCAGGCGAGGCAGACGGTGGAATCCTGCCCGCCTGAGAACAGGACGAGCGCGGTATCGGGACTGGCGGTCATGGCGGCGGATGACTACAACATTTCGGGCGTGCCGCGCGACCGCTGTCGCACAGCAATCTGTCCACTGTCTTATTCGCCTATTTTCATGGGGGAGGTTTATGTCCGAACCGGGCGGCGCGCGCGGCATCATTGCCGTCGATAAAATGGACGGAAAGGTGCTGTTCCTCAACCCCACGACCTACGAGACCGAGGTCGTGCTCGACGGATTTCCACGCAACGTTCATGAACTGCTGGCGCTGCCGGAAACCGGCCTCGCCTACGTGCCGATCTTCGGCGACGGTATCCACGGCCGCAATCCCAACCCGCAACACCTGGTTTGTGTATTCGATCTCGGCAAGCGGGCCCATGTCGCCACCATCGACACCCGCCCCTACATCGCTCCGCATACGCCCAAGCTTGGGCCGGACGGCCTGATCTACATCACCTGCGAGAACAGCGCGGTCGTCGCCGTGATCGACCGAAAGACCAACGCGGTGGTGGAAGCCCTCGACACCGGCTCCACCAATGGCCACCGCCTCATCATTTCGCCGGACGGCTCGCGCCTCTACACGGAGAACGAAGAGGACGCCACGGTGTCGGTGATCGATCTGCCCAAGCGCAAGCTCCTCGGCAAGATCGCAACGCCGCGCCCGCTTGCCGGCATCGCCATCTCCGCCGACGGCCGGACCCTGGTTGCGGTCGATGACGCCGAGCCGGTGCTGTTCCTGATCGACGCCGAGGCGGGCCGCATCCGCGAGGAAGTGCGGCTCGAAGGCGTACCCAAGGCCGCGCAGATCGCCCGCTACGCGCCAGACAACAGCATCATCGGCGTCACCAGCCTGACCAGCGACACGGTGAGCCTGATCGACCCGTCGTTCCGGCAGCAGACCGCCATCAAGGTGGGCCGGCAACCGATGGACATGGCGTTCCACGGCGACGAACTGTTCATCGCCTGCCAGGGCGACGGCTCGGTGCATGTCATCGACGTGCCGAACAAGCGGCACAAGCGCAGTTTCGCCGCTGGCGTCGGTTGCGAGACGCTGGCGTTCTTCTAATCGCCGTTCAACTGACGATGCGGCCGTGGGGGCTCGCGAGCGCAGCGATTTCCTTCATCTCGGCCGGCGTCAGTCGAAAATCGAAAATCGCCGCGTTCTCCTTCAGCCGCTCCACACGGCTGGTCTTCGGGATAACGATGATGGACTGCTGCACCAGATAGCGCAGGCTGACCTGCGCCGGGCTCTTGCCATGCGTTTTGGCGATCCGCGCCAGCACAGCATTGCTCATGACCTTGCCGCGCGCGACGGGGCTGTAGGCCGTGACCGACAAGCTGGCTTTACGGCTCGCGGCGATCGTCCGCGACTGGTCGAGAAACGGATGAAGCTCGATCTGGTTGTTAATCAGCGGCTCGGTTGAAAGCTTCACCGCCTCCGCGATCAACGCGGCGTCGAAGTTCGACACGCCGATGTGGCGCGCCACGCCCTCACGCTTCATCTTGCACAGGGCTCCGATGGTTTCCTTCAGCGGAATGCTTGCGTTCGGCCAATGGATCAACAGCAGATCGACGCTGTCGAGCTTGAGGTTCTTCAAGCTGTCGTGCGCCGAGCGCTCGAAGTCGCGCGCCCGCAGATCGCTGGACCAGACCTTGGTGGTGATGAACACATCATCACGCCTGACGCCCGAGGCGCGCAGCCCTTCGCCCACCTCCTCCTCGTTGCGATACATCGCCGCCGTATCGATATGGCGATAGCCGAGCCGCAACGCCTCGTCGACCATGCGCGCGCAGCTTTTGCCGCGCAGATCCCAGGTGCCAAGCCCAAGGAGCGGAATGCGGGCGCCGCCCGCTTCGACGGTTTCGGTCATCACACACCTTGCCTGATCGAGCCGACCACATGACAGCGCCCGGATGGGAGCATCCGGGCGCGGCACAAGCAAACCGTTCGACGGTTCAGAGCGATTTCGGCCCGAGGACTGAAAACGCCACGTCCGGAGCCTGATCGAGCAACTTCAAAAGTGCCCGCGCCGGGCCGCGCGGATGGCGCTTGCCCTGCTCCCAGTTGCGAACCGTCTCAATTGGTACGCCGATGCGGGCCGCAAACTCCGCCTGGGTCAGGCGCGTTTGCGAGCGGACGCGGCGGGCGTAGCCGGCATCGACCTGAGGCGGCCGGTCGGGCGCAATCGAGGGCGATAGAATATGGGCGTCCGCCTCCGGCGGCGTGGGCGGCAGCGCGCGCTCGCTGCCGTCGGCAAGGATTTCAACCAGACGGCCATCGGCCTTCAATCGCACCCGCATCATCGAAGCCTCCTCTTTGGGCGCTTCTTTTGGTGGACTGATTTGGTTAACGGCACATTAATATTCGGCCGACGAGCCAGTGGTGCGGCAGCCGACCGGGCCGCCGACCGCCAAGCCAATGGCCCATTGACGCTAGGGCGCGGTGCGCCCGCTCACGCGGTCTTCTCGAAAATCTCGCGGCCGATCAGCATACGGCGGATTTCGCTGGTCCCCGCCCCGATCTCATAGAGCTTGGCATCCCGCAGCAAGCGCCCGGTCGGATAGTCGTTGATATAGCCGTTGCCGCCCAGGCACTGAATGGCGTCCAGCGCCACCTGCGTGGCCCGTTCGGCGGCATAGAGGATCGCGCCTGCCGCATCCTCGCGCGTCGTGCGTCCTTCATCGCAGGCGCGCGCCACCGCATAGACGTAAGCCCGTGCGGCATTCAGCGACACATACATATCGGCCACCTTGCCCTGCATGAACTGGAACGATCCGATCGGCCGGCCGAACTGCTCGCGCTCATGCACATAAGGGATCACGACATCGAGCGCCGCCTGCATGATGCCGAGCGGCCCCGCCGCCAGCACGGCGCGCTCGTAGTCGAGCCCCGACATCAGCACGTTAACGCCACCGCCCTCCGCGCCGAGCACGTTGTCCTCGGGCACCTCACAGTCCTCGAACACCAACTCGGCGGTGTCGGAGCCGCGCATGCCGAGCTTGTCGAGCTTGGGCGCGGCGGAAAAACCCTTCATCCCCTTCTCGACCAGAAAAGCGGTGATGCCGCGCGGCCCCGCCGCGAGGTCGGTCTTGGCATAGACCACAAGCGTGTCCGCCACGGGACCGTTGGTGATCCAGAATTTCGACCCGTTGAGGATGTAGCGGTCGCTCTTCCTGTCCGCGCGCGTTTTCATCGACACCACGTCGGACCCCGCGCCTGCCTCCGACATGGCCAGCGCGCCGACATGCTCGCCCGAAATCAGCTTCGGCAAATACTTCCGGCGTTGCGCATCGCTGCCATTGCGCCGGATCTGGTTAACGCACAGATTGGAATGCGCTCCGTAGGACAGGCCGACCGACGCGGAGCCGCGCGAAATCTCCTCCATCGCCACACAATGGGCGAGATAGCCCAGGCCCGCGCCGCCATATTCCTCCTCGACAGTGATGCCATGCAGGCCGAGCGCGCCCATTTGCGGCCACAAGTCCCGCGGAAACGTGTTCGTCTTGTCGATCGCCTCGGCCCGCGGCGCAACCTTCTCATCGACAAACCGTCGCGCGGTCGCGCGCAGCATGTCGATATCTTCGCCGAGGCCGAAATCCAGACCGTGCCAGACGTTGGATGTCATGCGCATATCCCGGCCGCCGTTGCAGACGGCGTTGTCACCGCCGGCATTATAAATCGGATCGGGCGGCGGATGCAGGGTTACATCACGGCGGAGCGCACCGCCGCGGGCCGCACGTTCGGCGTTCTGGCTGCGGCAACAAGGCGGTCCAGCGCCTCGCGCGGAGCAGGACGGGCAAACAGATAGCCCTGCATTTCCTCGCAGCCCGCGAGGCGCAGCAGCACACGCTGCTCTTCCGTCTCGACCCCCTCGGCCAGGAGCGTCATGCCGAGCGCCCGACCGAGCGCCACGATGGCCTGCACCAGCGCCAAGCTATCGGCGTTGCGCCCCAGCGGCTCCACGAAGCCTTTGTCGATCTTCAGCTTGTCGAACTTGAACCGCTGCAGATAAGTGAGACTGGAGTAGCCGGTGCCGAAATCGTCGAGCGCAAGCCGCACGCCCAACGCCTGCAAGGCATCGAGCCGCTTCTTGGCCTCCTCCGGGTCGTCGATCAGCACGCCTTCGGTCACTTCAAGCACCAGCCGCGAAGCCGGTATGCGGTGCTGCGCCAGCATCCCCGCCATCGCATCGACCAGGCGCTGGTCACGGACCTGGACCGGCGAAAGGTTTACGGCGATCGACAGGTCGGGCCACCGTGCCGCATCCTCGAGCGCGCGGTGCAGTACAAACTCGCCGAGCTGCCCCATCAGCCCGCAACGCTCGGCCGCCGCCACAAAGCGGCTCGGCGGGATCGGACCGCGCTCCGGGTGGGTCCAGCGCAACAGCGCCTCCGCGCCGATGATCCGCGAGCCATCCGCGCTGACGATGGGCTGATAATGGACGTCAAGCGCAGCACGCCCGCCGTCGATATCGTCAAGCGCGCGTTTCAATTCGCGCTCGAAGAACCGGCGGTTCTCAAACTCGACATCCATCGCCGGCTCGAAATGCAGCACGCCGCCGCGCCACTTCTGCTTGGCGGCCCGCAAGGCGAGATCGGCCCTGCGGCTTAGCTCATCGCGGTTGCGGCCGTCATACGGCGCGTGGGCAAG
>NZ_DATMRX010000103.1:0-24810 GCF_035565855.1 Pseudorhodoplanes sp. | reverse complement strand
GCTGGTTCTTGCGCAGGTCCCAGACCGCGCCGGAGCCGCGCACCATCACGCCGGAAAAGCCCCATTTCCACGCGTCTTCCAGCGACACGACGCCGATATCGACGTTGCGCTGCTTGAAGATGCGGTTGCCGGTGAGCAGCTTGTCTATGTCGTCGAGCGTCTTCAGGAACGGATCGCACCACGCTTCGATGTCGTCGATCAGCTTCTGCGGCAGATCCTGATGCACGCCGCCGACGCGGAAATAGGCCGCATGCATGCGCGAGCCTGACGCCCGCTCATAGAACACCATCAGTTGTTCGCGCGGCTCGAAGCCCCAGAGCGGCGGGGTCAGAGCGCCGACGTCCATCGCCTGCGTGGTGACGTTGAGTAGATGCGACAGGATGCGGCCGATTTCGCAATACAGAACGCGGATGAGCTGGGCTCTGCGCGGCACTTCCAGACCAAGGAGCTTTTCCGCCGCGAGGCAGAAGGCATGCTCCTGATTCATCGGCGCGACGTAGTCGAGCCGGTCGAAATACGGGATCGCCTGCAGATAGGTCTTCTGCTCGATGAGTTTTTCGGTTCCCCGATGCAGTAGTCCGATATGCGGATCGACGCGCTCCACGATCTCGCCGTCGAGCTCGAGCACAAGGCGCAGCACGCCGTGCGCCGCCGGATGCTGCGGTCCGAAATTGATGGTGAAATTGCGCTCGCCAGACGTCTCGGCCATTGTCCTGTTATCCCCTGGCCTCGTCGCCGCCCGGCGCAAACAGCGCAAACACTTCGGCACCCGTCATGTTGTGAGTCTTGTTGGCGAAATCGTAATAGGCCGGCTTTTCGTCGATGAAGACCTGACTGGTGAAGGCGAGCGTCTTCACATCGTCGAAGGCCTCGGCGGATACGAAATACATGTCCTTGTCGATCAGCCGGTAATAGAGCGTCGTGCCGCAAGTCTTGCAGAAACCGCGTTCGGCCCATTCGGACGAGCGATAGACGCCGGCCTTCGACGCGTCCTCGATCTTCAGCGACGTCCCGCAATCGCGCACCATGAACGGACCCGCCGACCAGCGGCGGCAGATGCTGCAATGGCAGGCGCCGACGTCGTCATTCGCGGGCGTCGCGGTGAAGCGCACCGCGCCGCAGAGACAACCACCGGACTTGCTTTCGGCCATCGTTTCGTCCTCTCAGGCCGCTTGTGCCGCGCGCGCCTTCTCGGCAACGCGCGCATTGAACTTGTCGTAGTTGACGACCGCGCGCTTGTGCCGGCCTTCGCCGATCACATCGACGCCGTCATGGCCGCGCACGTGAAAGCTCACGGTCTTGCCGTCGACCCCGGTGCACTGGCATTCCACCGTCACCGTCAGACCAGGCGGTGTCGCCGCGAGATGGCTGAAATCGACATGGATGCCGAGCGAGCCTTCGCCCGGATCGAGATGCATATTCAGCAATTCGGTGCAGCACCACTCGAACAGCCCGACCATGTAGCCGGTCGCGAAGACCCGCGGCATGGCGCGGAACATCGGCGATTCCGGATAGAATTCCGGAACCGTCTGCCGGTCGGTAATGGTGAAGGTCAGGCTGTGCTTGAGACCGGGGCGGAGCGTGTCTTTCATCCCGCCCCCTTCCCGCCGCCGGGACCGGCCTTCTCGTCCCCCGGAAGCTGGTAGTCGGTGCCTTCCCATGGCGACAGGAAATCGAAATTGCGGAATTCCTGGTTGAGCCGCACCGGCTCGTTGACCACGCGCTTCTGCGAGTCGTCCCAGCGCACCTCGACGAAACCGGTCAGCGGGAAATCCTTGCGCAGCGGATGACCCTCGAACCCGTAATCGGTCAGGATGCGGCGCATGTCGGGATGGCCAACGAACAGCACGCCATACAAATCGTAGGTTTCGCGTTCGAACCAGTCGGCACCCGGAAACACCGAGATGATCGAGGGGACCGGCGTCACTTCATCGGTCGCGACCTTCACCCGCACCCGGGCATTCTGCTTCGGCGACAGCAGGTGATAGACGACATCGAAGCGCTGCGCGCGCTGAGGATAGTCCACCGCCGTGACATCGATGATGTTCCAGAACTGGCAGGCACCATCGTCGCGCAGGAACCGGACCACCTCCACGATGTCGGCGGCATTGGCGTACACATTGAGTTCGCCATAGGCGATCTCATAGCCGGTGACGGCCTTCGGCAGCCCCGCCTTGATCGCGTCTCCGATCGCCTGCAGCTTTTCGGTCATGCTAACGCTCGATCGTTCCGACCCGCCGGATCTTCTTCTGCAACAGCATCACGCCGTAGAGCAGCGCCTCCGCGGTCGGCGGACAGCCCGGCACATAGATGTCGACCGGCACGATGCGGTCGCAGCCACGCACCACGGAATAGGAATAGTGATAATAGCCGCCGCCATTGGCGCAGCTGCCCATTGAGATGACGTAACGCGGCTCGGGCATCTGGTCGTAGACCTTGCGCAAAGCCGGCGCCATCTTGTTGGTCAGCGTGCCAGCGACGATCATCACGTCGGACTGGCGGGGCGAAGCGCGCGGCGCGAAGCCGAAACGCTCGGCGTCGTAGCGCGGCATCGACATCTGCATCATCTCGACCGCGCAGCAAGCCAGCCCGAAGGTCATCCACATCAGCGAACCGGTGCGCGCCCAGGTGATCAGGTCGTCGGCGGTCGTAACGAGGAACCCCTTGTCGGCGAGTTCCGCATTGACGCCGATGAAAAACTGGTCGTCCGCTCCCACCGGCTTGCCGGTGCGCGGATCCAGAATGCCTTTGGCGGCGGGTGCAGTGACGGCGGTCATATGGTTCATCCGATCGAGGGGGAGCGTGCCGGAATTCGCTTCAGTCCCGAGGTTCCGGGAGCGTCTTTTCCGCGCGGCGCTCTAATCCCATTCGAGCGCCCCCTTCTTCCACTCATAGATAAAACCGATCGTCAAAACGCCAAGGAAAATCATCATTGACCAGAAGCCGAAGGGACCGAGCTGACCGAAGGCGACCGCCCACGGAAACAGGAACGCGACTTCGAGATCGAAGATGATGAAAAGGATCGCGACGAGGTAGAACCGCACGTCGAATTTCATGCGCGCATCGTCGAACGCATTGAAGCCGCATTCGTAGGCCGACAGCTTTTCCGGATCGGGCTCGCGATAGGCGACGATGAAGGGTGCGACGAGAAGCGCGAGACCGATGCCGGCGGCGACGGCGATAAACACCACGAGCGGAAAATAGTCCTGAAGAATCTCGCTCATAATTCTCCTCACAGGGCGCGCGACCGGTTCGGACCCGGCAAAACCCTGTCATCGATGTCCGGCGGACGGAACCGCCAGACTCCCCCAACCCGGCCCCAGCTCGGATTCGTTCCAAGAAATCGGGGCAGGCTTAGCGCACGGCTTTTCCCCCCGCAAGCGTCTGAAAAGCCCGAATAAGTCACACGCCTGCGCTGTAGCCGCACGCCGCGAGCGAGTGCCGGGCGAATTCGGTGCCGGCGGCTCAGGCCCACCCTGCTCGACCGCGCATCACCAGTTCCCGCGGCGACGTCACGGTCCCGTTGCTCCCCGGGCGTCCTCCACAACTTCTTCTGTCAGCTGCGACGCCGCCGAGGCCCGAGAGCACCGTAGTGAACGGCGCAACCACGCGCATTTCTGTCACACGTGACGGATATGTGAACCCGCTCTGCTCGGGGTCGCGAATTGCCTCCCCGAGGGCCTTACGACAAGATTACGGAATGCAGATGAAACAACCAAACGCGATTCGATTCGCGAGCGCCTTGTTGAGTGCGTCGATGATTGCCTTGGCGATTGCTGGGGCGATGCTGTTTCCACTCTTCCATCCCGGACCGGGCGGCCAATCGCGCACGCCTTTCATAAAAGTCGAAGAGTTGTCGGCGCAGGCCAAGAAGAAGCCTGCAAAGAAATCAGGCAAGGCCGCGCCGAGCGCCAAGAGCGACGCGTCCGGTCCGCTGCCGCGCACCGCGTTCTCTGCTGACGATCAGGCGGCGGCGGCTATCGCCAACATGCCTGATGCCCGGTTCTGGGCCGATTCGGAGAGTGCGTATCTGCGAGCACTTCCGCCCAATCCGGGTCCGTGGCTCATTCTCTCCACGGGCGGCGAGGACGGCGCATTCGGCGCAGGCCTGCTCGGGGGATGGTCGAAAACCGGAACCCGTCCGGAATTCTCCCTCGTGACCGGCGTCAGCACCGGCGCGCTGATCGCGCCCTTTGCTTTTTTGGGCTCCGCCTATGACGAACAGCTTCGTGATGCCTATACGACGATCAGCGCCGTCGACATCTTCGAGGTCGGCGGCAAGGGCGAGAGCTTTCTTGACACCTGGCCGCTGCACAGCCTGATCGAAAAGCGCGTCACGCCGGAACTTTTGAAGGCGATCGCCGCACAACATGCGCGCGGCCGCCGGCTCTTTATTCTCACCACCAATCTCGATGCTGGACGGCCGGTCGCCTGGGACATCGGCGCGATCGCGACCCGCGGCGACAAGGCCGCGCTCGACCTCGTGCGCAAGGTCATGGTGGCGGCGATCAGCATTCCCGGCGCGTTTCCGCCCACCTTCATCGAAGTCGAAGGCAACGGCCGTAAATTCGAGGAGATGCATGTCGACGGCGGACTCGCCGATCAGTTCTACATCGCGCCTGATTCCATGCTGGCCAGCACCAGCACCACAAAACTGCCGGCGACCGACTTCTACATCATTGCCAACATGAAGCTGAGTTCGGACTTCCAGCTCACGGAACGCACGACGCTCAGCATTCTCAGTCGCACCGTCAGCGCCGCCATCAAATTCGTGACCCGCAATGCTATCGACCGTGCCTATGCGACCGCACAGCGCAGTGGCATCGGTTTTTACGTCGCTCACGTACCCGCGAGTTTCAGCGCCCCGGCACGCGGGGCATTCGATCCGGACTATATGAAAGCCTTGTATGAAGTCGGGTTCGCCCGAGGCGCTGGAGGAGAACCTTTCCAGCGTGCGCCGGGCGACTATTCCAGTCAGCCGAAAAAGGTGGCCCGATAACGCCGCCGCTCGAGAGGAACGCACGATGATTCAACGATTGGCTGTTGCGGGATTGCTGATCCTTGCCGGCGCCGGCGGCCCCGCCGTCGCCGCCAAGGCAAAACCTCAGGCGACCGGAGCCTTTGATGGCCTATGGAGCGTTCTCATCATCACGGAGCAAGGCACTTGCGACCGCGGCTATCGCTACGCCGTCCGGATCAAGGGCGGGCGCGTCGGCCATGCCGATCCAGCGAATTCGAGCTTCCGGATCTCCGGCAATGTCGGAAGCGGCGGTGCCGCGCGGGTCAACGTCGCCCGCGGAAATCAGAGCGCCAGTGGCGCGGGGCGGTTGTCGCGCAATGCAGGCTCGGGCCGCTGGAAGTCAGCGAAGGGCGAATGCTCCGGCGTCTGGCAGGCGGAACGTCGCGGCAGCTAGCAACGACGACGGATCGTCCTATGTGTAGCCCGCGGGTGACCGCGCGCTTCCGCGCGTCTTGAGCCCTGCGGCGCGAAGCATGGCGAACCTGATATCCGATATTGTCGAACAGGCGCGACTAACCTCCCGTGCGCTGATCGAATACAGCCATAACCTCTTTGAACCGACCGTGCGCCTCGGCGTGACCGGCCTGTCGCGCGCCGGCAAGACCGTGTTCATCACCGCGCTGGTCCATGGCCTCTTGCGCGGTGGCCGCTTTCCGGTTTTCGAGGCGATGGCCTCCGGACGCATCGCGCGCGCGCGCCTTGCGCCGCAGCCCGACGACACCGTACCGCGCTTCGCCTACGAAGCGCATCTGGCGCAGCTCCTGACCGAGCGGCAATGGCCGGACTCCACCAAACAGATCAGCGAATTGCGCCTCGTCATCGAATATCAGTCGCAAAATCGGTCGATGCGCGAACTCACGCTCGACATCGTCGACTATCCCGGCGAGTGGCTGCTCGATCTGCCGCTGCTCCGCCAGAGCTATGAGGAATGGTCGGCCGAGACGATCCGCCTGTCCCGCGAGGGCGACCGCGCCGACCTTGCCGGCGCCTGGCATTTCGAGATCGCCGCGCTCGATCCGAGGGCGCCCGCGGATGAGACGCTGGCCCAGACCGTGGCGCGGCATTTCACCGACTACCTGCGCAACTGCCGGGACGAACGCTTCGCGCTGAGCCTGCTGCCGCCGGGCCGCTTTCTGATGCCGGGAGAGCTGGCGGACTCACCCGCCCTGACCTTTGCGCCGCTCGACCGGCTGGAGGGTTCGGCACCGTCCGGCTCGCTCTGGGCGATGATGCGGCGACGCTATGAGTCCTACAAGGACGCGATCGTGCGTCCCTTCTATCGCGATCACATCGCGCGGCTCGACCGCCAGGTCGTGCTCGTCGATACCCTGACCGCGCTCAACGCCGGTCCCGATGCTCTCCGCGATCTTGAGCGCGCCCTCGCCGCAATCCTCGACAGCTTCAATGTCGGCCGCAATTCCATTCTCTCGGCGCTGTTCGCGCCGCGCATCGACCGCATCCTGTTCGCGGCGACCAAAGCCGACCTTCTGCATCACACCTCGCACGATCGCCTGGAGCGCATCCTCGAGCGGCTGGTCGCCGACGCTGCAAAACGCGCGGACTATTCCGGCGCGCGGATCGATGCGATCGCGATGGCATCCGTGCGCGCCACCACCGAAGCGCATGTCGGCGGCGCGCAGGGAACGCTGCATGCCATCATGGGCACGCCGCTCGCCGGCGAACAGGCTGGCGGCCGGACCTTCGACGGTGAATCCCAGATCGTGATCTATCCCGGCGACCTGCCGGAGAATCCTGCCGCGATGTTCGATCCGCAAACACGGTTCCGTGGCCTGTCCTCGGCCCCGTCCGATGACACCGATTATCGCTTCCTGCGTTTCCGTCCGCCGGCACTCGAGCGCATCGAGGGGGGTGTGCCGGCACTGCCGCATATCCGTCTCGATCGCGCGCTCGAATTCCTGATCGGAGACCGCCTGCGATGACCGCCCGTCCGCGAAAGCCTGCCGTGTTCTCGCCGGACGACCCGAATGTGGTCGTGACCGCGGCGAAGGAAGAGCCGCTGATCGATTTGCTCGCGCAGAGCGAGGCCGAAGCGACCCAGCTCCCGGCGGTTGCCTCGGCGACCAAGGCGCGGTGGCGCTTTCCCTGGCGCAAGATCCTGTTCGGTGCGCTCGGGGGGCTGATTTCGCTCGGGGTCGGTCTTGCCGTCACCAAGCTGATCGAGGACCTGTTCGCCCGCTTCGAGGCGCTGGGCTGGCTCGCGCTTGCGCTCGCAGGTGCCGCCTTGCTGGCGCTTCTCGCCATAGCCGCACGCGAACTCGCCGCGCTGTCGCGGCTCGCCAAGATCGACCACCTGCGCGAGCGGGCAACGCAAACGCTGGTCAGCGACAATCGCGCCGAGGGACAGGCGATCCTGCGCGAACTGCTCGCCATCGAGAATCAGCTGCCGCATCTCGCGCGCAGCCGCGCGAAACTCGAGGCGCATTTCTCCGAAATCATCGACGGCGCCGACCTCATCCGGCTCGCCGAGCGAGAATTGATGGCGCCGCTCGATCGCGAAGCGCGCCAGCTCGTCAGCAATGCCGCCAAGAGGGTGTCGATCGTGACCGCAGTGTCGCCGCGTGCGGTCATCGACATCTTCTTTGTGCTGATCACGGCGCTCGGCCTCGCGCGCAAGCTTGCCCTGCTCTATGGCGGTCGGCCGGGCACGTTTGGATTGCTGCGGCTGATGCGGCATGTGATCGCCCATCTCACCATCACCGGCGGCATGGCGGCCGGAGACACCCTGATCCAGCAGATGATCGGGCATGGCCTTGCCGCCAAGCTCTCGGCGCGCCTCGGCGAAGGCGTGCTCAATGGATTGCTGACGGCGCGGCTCGGTCTTGCTGCGATCGAGGTGACGCGCCCCCTGCCCTTCGCGGCGCTCCCGCGTCCGACCCTGACCGAGGTTGCGGGCGGCGTCATCAAGAGCGCGGAGAAGACCGACGCGGAGGGCTGAACGCGAAGCGGCGAAGGCCGCCTAAAAACCCTTGATCAGGCCGCTGTCGACCAGCAGCCGGTTAAAGCGCCGCGCCTCGGCGCCTTCCTTGCAGCGATAGAACATGCCGTTGCAGCGTTCCAGAATGCGCCGCTGTTCGGCGAAGGTGGAATCCAGCGGCAGCCCGGCCGCCTCCTGCACCACGAGCGGCAGATAAGGCGCATCCAGCTTGTCGCGCGCCAGCGACAGGTCCGCGGGCGTGAAATTGATCGCATCGATCGCGTAATAGGCGGTGAAGAAACGCGGATCGCGATTCATGATGCCGCGCGCGATTTCGGCGTCTGAGGAATCCGGCGCGACAAGACGCGCCGCAATCGATGGCGGATGATCGCCGAAGCGCACGATCAGGAACGACTCGTCCGGATAATCGCGCTTGAGCTTCTCGACGAAGGCGCGGTAGTCGCGCGCGCTGATGGTCTGGCGGCGGATATATTCGTCTGTCTCCGCGTCCGCATTGAGCTTCACCCAATCCGGCGTCAGATCCGCGCGATAGGTCGTGTCCCAGGGGAAGTGGTTGGCGACCGTATAGACGAACAGAAAGAGCGGTGCCGTGCCTCTCTCCTTTTCAAACAGCCGCAGCGCCTTGTCGTAATAGAAGCTGTCGGGCTCCACATCGCCCGCCCCCATCTCCCGCGAATCGATCATCCGGTCGATGCCGGCGCTCTTCTGGAACGAGCGCGCCCCGAGAAAGGCGCCATAGGCCGGATAGAGCGTGAAGGTCTTGTAGCCGCAGCGGCGCAGCGCCTGCGGCAGTCCGCGCCGGATGCGGCCGGCGGCCAGCCGCGTCACATGGAAGCTCATGCGCCCGAAGGAGCGGGTCGACAGCCCGGTCAGCACATTGAATTCGGTGTACCAGGTCGGCCCACCCGCCGCTTCCGTGATCAGGGATCGGGTCTTGCCGTCGGCCGACAGGAAATGTCGGCCGTAGCCGTCCGGGATTTTCACGCCCGGTGCGTTGCGGATATCGAAGCTCGACTCGTCCAGCACCATGATGATGTGCGGCGGCTTGCCCGCCGGCTGGCAATCGTCGTCGGCGGGCAACGGCTTCATCCGGCTCGCCACCGCACGATCGAGTTCGAACCATCCGCCGTTCGACAATTCGGAGAGCGACACCACCATCGAACGCACGAAGTTCGAGACATGGTTCACGCCCTGGAACGGCTCGTGCGGTTCTTCGGGCACGCGGTTCGACAGGACGACGATCCCGACGAGGCAGACGGCACCGAGGCTGGCCGTCACGCTGCGCGGAACGCTGGTGCGGTCGATTGTCCAAAGGAGAATCGCAAGACCCACGCAGCCGATCGCGGCCGCGACCGTGATAATCCGCAAGCCCGGCATCACCGACATCAGGAAGGACAGGCTGTCGGAATCGACCAGCATGACGTCGAGGAAGGTCGCCGTCATCCAGGTGATCTTGAACTTGAACTGCGAGACCAGGATCAGGAACTCGACCAGCCCGAGCGACAGGGCCGCGGCCAGGGCGGCGCGTCGCACCACCAAAAGAAACAGGCAGTTCAGGCAGATCCAGGTCAGCAGGCAGACCGTCAGACCAAACGCGCCAAACTCGGTCTGAAAGATGCGGACGATCGCCCACAGGTGGAGCGCTGCCGCAAGAATGACTCCCGGCCAGCCTCCCTGGGCAAGCCGGCGGATCGCACTATGGCCAACAGCTGTCATGAACTCGTTATGTCTGGCTCGCGTACGTCGGAACGCGGCGCATCAGGTTGTCATCATTCTGTAACAAAATCGTCATGACAAGCTCTCCCGATGTCGCGGACGGCTGCCCGGCATTAAAAATTCTCCAGACGCCGCTGGCGCTCGCGACCGGCCTTCCCTAAATTCATGACTGTTCCTGGTGAGGGAACGCCCTTTTCGTTCTTCACCCAGGAGCCGTCCCATGGACGTCAGCGGCAGCGCGCTTCAGCAATCCATCACGTTGAATCAGGCCAAGAAGCTCGTGCAGTGCATGGCGCACGAGCAGAGCTTCCTGCTGCTCTCGCCTCCCGGCGTCGGAAAGTCGGAGATGGTCTATCAGGCGGCCGCCGAGGCCGGCCTGCCGTGCCGCTCCCTGCTCGGGACCCAGATCGCACCCGAGGACGTCAGCGGCGTTCCCAAGATCGTCGGCGAACGTTCGGTCTTCTGCCCTCCCCGCATCCTGCTGCCGGAGAGCCCGCAGACCTTCTGCCTGTTCCTGGATGAATTGCCGGCCTGCGCCCCGGACGTGCAGAAGGCCTTCTACTCGCTCCTCCTGGAACGCCGGCTCGGCGAACATGCGTTACCGGCCGGCACCTGGGTGGTGGCCGCCGGTAACCGCCAGCAGGATCGCGCGCTGGTGCGCGCCATGAGCTCGGCGCTCGTCAACCGCGTCACCATCGTCAACCTGCGCGTCGATGCCGACGAATGGCAGGACTGGGCGCGCCGGAGCGGGATCCGGGCTGACATCCGCAACTTCGTCTCGTTCATGCCGGACGCGCTGCTGCGCGAGGTGCCGCAGGAGCCAGCGCCGTTCTCGACCCCCCGCGCCTGGGCCGAACTCTCGCGTGCCCTCGACATGGCTGAGGCTGCCGGCATTCTGTCCCGCGATACCCGGCGTGCGCTCGCCTTTGGCCGGCTGTCGGCCGAGGACGCCGCCGTTTTCTGTGCCCTGGCGGAAGAGACCGTCGGCACCCTCGCGCCGGTCGAAAGTTATATCGAGCATCCCGAAACGCTGCCGAAGGGCGAAACCGCCCGCTGGTTCGTCCTCAACGCGATCCGTCAGAACGTCGCCGCGGGACGTCTCGGACAGGTCAAGCCGCGCGCCGTGTCGCGCTTCCTGCGCGCGCTGCCGACCGAGGCCCAGCTCACGCTGTTGACCGACCTCGTGGAGCAATGGGGCGCGCTGGGCGCCGACAAGGCGATGCTTGCGTTGCTGCGCACGGTGACGAAGCAATGAATGCGGTCGCGCCTCACGCGGCCGCGCAGACGGACCGGCTCGCCGAGCGCGCGATCCTGAAACGGATCGAAAGCGCGCTGCGCATGGTCACGGTGCCGCTCCCGCATCTTGCGGGGCTCGCCGCGGCTGTGCGCGTCAATCTCGACTGGCGCGTGCCGACCATGGGCATCTTCGCGTCCGGACGTCTCGTCGCCAATCCCGCATTCACCGCAAAGCTCAAGGACAACGAACTCGTCTTTGTGCTGGCGCATGAGCTTCTTCATCTGGCGCTGCGCACGCACGACCGCGCGCGCGGCTCGGGCCGGCTCGAGTTCAACTACGCACACGACTACATCATCAACGACATCCTGCGCGGCGAACTGGGCTTTGCCACGGTCCCGGCCGGCGGGCTCGACATGCCCGGCGCGCGCAACCGCTCCGCCGAGAACATCGTGATCGAGATGCGGCGCAATGCCGATCTGATGCGTACCCGCAGCCAGGTCTGGGACGGCAAGGACAGCAGCGTGCGCCGGGTGCTTGGCGGCGGCCGTGGCGGCGAGGACAAGGGTGATTCCTCGAACGACGAGGCAGGCGACGTCCTGACCGACAAGACCGAACGCGACATGTTTCCCGCCGAGGGGTATGACCAGGCGCAACGCAAGGCCGCGATCGAAGCGGCCATCGCACGCGGTCAGGCGCTCGCCGCCGCGATCGGCAAACAGAAGGCGCGCGGCGACACGAGCGGGGGCATGAGCGCGCAGGTATCCGCCCTGCGCGGCCGCCTCCGGCCCGCCTGGCAGGACGCGCTGCAGCGCTGGATCGAATCCTCGGCATCGGACGAACGCACATTCGCGCGGCCGTCGCGCCGCGGCGCCGATCGCACCGACCTTGTCATGCCAGGACGCCGGCGCACGTCCTGGATGCTCAACATCGTGCTCGATACGTCGGGCTCGATGACCGACGCCATTCCGCTGGCCCTTGGCGCCATCGCCGATTTCTGTGACGGCGCCGGCGTCGATCAGGTGCGGATCATGCAATGCGACAGCGCGGTCACGGCGGACGAGATCGTCTCGCCCGATGCGCTCGCGAGCTATCCGGTTCACGGCTTCGGCGGTAGCGATCTGTCGCCTGCCATGCTGTCGCTCGCCGACGATCCGCTGGTGCGGACAGCGATTGTCATCACCGACGGGGACATCGTCTTCCCGGCGGAGCCGATGCCCTATGCCGTGCTGTGGGTGTTGCCGCGCGCGGCCTCGTTCAATCCGCCTTACGGGCGCGTCATCGCGATGGATGGGAGCCAGCCATGAAGGTCGTGCAAGAACTGGTCACATATTTCGACCGGCGCGGACAATTGTCGAAAAAGGAAGTCCGGCAATTGCTCGACAAGGGCTATCTCGCCGCCGACGCGCCCCCGCATATGCTCGAACTCGGCTCGACGGTCGGCGCGAGTTACTATTTCCGCGTGCGCGGCGAGACGGAGGGCCCGCTCTGGGGCACCGACACCTACACCGCCGATTCGTCGCTTGCGGTCGCAGCGGTGCATGCCGGTCTCGTAAAACCCGGCGAGAGCGCGGTGATCAAGGTCACGGTGGTGGCGCCGCCCGCAAGCTATCAGGGCTGCGTCCGCAACGGCGTGACGAGCCATGATTTTGGCCGCTACGGCAGCGCCTACCGCCTGAGCGCGATCTAGGATCGTCAAAATCAATTCAAATGCCGCCGAGCCGGCCAAGGTCGCCTTAACCCGACTGCAAAAGCGCGAGCATCATCAACCACAAGGAAACACTGGGCCCGGATACTCGCATTCCTCGTTCCTTGGGATTCAGCGGTTGGCGGAAATGAACACTATTCTGGCCCAGCTTTCCTTGGACTTCAGCTGGCGCGGCATCGCGTTGACGACCTGCGTCAGCGCCCTACTGAGCGCGCTGGTCATTTTTGTCCTGCGCCGGGCCCAGTCCGCCGGTGCCGATCGCCGTCGCTGGATCTGGACCGGCGGGATCGTGCTGGGCTGCGGCATCTGGGGCGTCTGTTTCCTCGACGCTGCCATCCACCGGCCTGACGGCGCGGCCGGGCTCGACCTCAGGTTTTTGCTTCTCGCGCTCGCTGTCGCCATCCTGCTTGCCTGCGCCGGCATGCGGCAGGCCGTAGCCGGGCAAGCGCTGTGGAGGTTCTTCATCGGCGGCGGTCTTGTCGGCGCGGCCATCGCCGGGGCCTCCCAAATCATGATGATTGCATCACCCGGGCCTTCGGATCAGCCGTGGTCCATCGGGCTTGTCGTTGCCGTTACCGCGCTTGTGATGGCGCTCGCATCCGCGGCTCTTGTCGTCGCCGAGGACGAAGCCACTAAAAGAGCCAACATCATCGCCGCAGTGCTGCTCTGGCTTGCGATCATGGCGCATCAGCTCGCCAAAATGGGGCTGACGATCGTCAGTTCCGAGGTCGACCGGTTCGGCCATATCGATCTGTTGTCATCGGCGACGCTGATGACGGTCTTTGCGATCGCGGCCATCGTGCTTCTGATCCTCGCGGTGCTTGGCGCGCGTGCCAACGACGCGCTGCGCGAACGCGACCGCAGGCTCAATCTTGCCATCAACGCGATGTCACAGGATTCCTGCTGTTCGACCGCGAGGAAAAGATCATCTCCTGCAACGACCGCTATCTCGAGATCTACGGCCTGGAAAAAGGCCTGATCAGGCCCGGCATGCATCTCGAGGACCTGATCCGGCATCGCCTCGCCAGTGGCATCCCGGTGAAAGACCCGGAGCGATACGAAGCCGAATTCCGCGCCATCCGCGCCCTGCGGCAACCGTCGACGACTTCGGTCGAGCTTGCGGACGGGCGCACTATCTTGATGACGAACACGCCGCTTCCCGATGGCGGCTGGCTTGGCGTCCATGAAGACATCACCGAGCGGCTCTGGTTTGAGACCTCGCTGAAAGTCGCGCGCGCCGAAGCCGAGAAAGCGCACCAATGCCTCCTGGAGGCTTTCGAGGCCGTTCCCGTCGGATTGTCGATGCTCGATTCCGACAGGCGTTATGTGCTGTGGAACAGCCACTTCGCCGAAATCTATCGTGACGTCGCCGACCTTCTGGTACCGGGGCGACATTTTGAAGAGATGGTCCGCGCCGGCATCGAACGCGGTCAGAATCCCGCTGCGCCCGGCCAGGAGGAAGAGTGGTTGGCCGGGCGTCTGGCGCTGCTCGACAGGCCGGACACGTCACACGAACAGCAATTGTCCGGCCAACGCTGGGTCCGCGCGGAAGACCGGCGCATGTCGGATGGCGGAATCATCAGCGTGCGCGTCGACATCACCGACATCAAACGCCGCGAGGAATCGTTCAGATTGCTGTTCGATGCAAATCCGACCCCTTTGATGGTCTACGACCTCGAGACCTTGCAGTTTCTGGCGGTCAACGACGCGGCGCTCGCGCAATACGGATATGATCGCGAGCGTTTCCTTTCCATGACCGTCCTGAACCTTCGTCCGCCCGAGGATCGCGATGAAGCGCGCAAGGCGCAGTCCTCGTCGCAGTTGCAAGGACGGATCAGGCGCCACATCCGCGCCGACGGCGCGTCGATGGAAGTCGCCATCTTCAGCCGCGAAATGGACTTCCAGGGCCGCAAGGCCCTGATGGCGGCCACCATCGACCTGACGGAGCGCAAACGGATCGAAAACGACGCGCGCCGGACCCGGGACTTCCTCAACGCAATCATCGAACACGTGCCGGCCATCATCATCGTCAAGGACGCGCGCGACCTGCGCTATGTGCTCGTCAACCGGTGGGCGGAACAATATTTCGGACGCCCCCGCACCGAGATCGTTGGCAAGACGACGCGCGACATCTTTTCGGAAGAGACCGCTGCTTTCATCGAGGAGCAGGATCGGGCGCTGCTGACCACGCGCTCCCCGCAAGCGACCGCGGAACATGCCCTCAAGATCCCGAACGGGGACACGCGCATCGTGTCGACGACAAAGCTTCTGATCCTCGGCGAGGATGGCGAGCCGAAATATCTGGTCACTGTCATCGAGGATCGCACCGAGGCCAAAGATGCCGAAGCGCAGATCGCCCATATGGCGCATCTCGCCCACCACGATCCGCTGACCGATCTTCCGAACCGGGCCCTGTTCAACAAGCACCTCGCATCGATCATCGAATCCACTTCGCTATCGCACGACCAGTTCGCCTTGATGTGCATCGATCTCGATCACTTCAAGGACGTCAACGACCTGTTCGGCCACGCTGTCGGCGATGAGCTGTTGCGCGAAGTCGCGCGCCGGCTGCGGGCGGCCGCGGCCGAATCGTTCGTCGCCCGTGTCGGCGGCGACGAATTCGTCGCGATCACCACGGCGGTCTCGGCCGATGCCGTGGCACAGCGCATGCTGTCCTCGATCCTCGACAACCACCTCGACATCGAGGGGCTTCGGCTGAACGTCGGTCTCAGCATCGGCATCGCACGGTTTCCCATGAACGGGTCCGACGCCGCGACGCTCCTGGCCAATGCCGACGCCGCGCTGTATCAGGCCAAGGCCGCGGGACGCGGGGCAGCCTGCCATTACGGCGCCGAGGTGCAGGTCTCGCAGCTGCGGGGGGTACAGCACGACCTCACTGTCCGCGGCGGGCTTGCCGGCCGGCCGAGAGCCAGTCCGGGCGGCCGCCTGGCGGGCGGCAACGGGCGCCGTTAACTGGCCCACGGCGTCCCAAGCCGGAATTTTTCGAGAAGCCGGCAAAAAGATGTGTTGGCGCTTGACTTAACGTGGGGTGGGATTTAACCCCGCGTCACTCCCGTCACGGGGGCGTAGCTCAGTTGGTTAGAGCGCCGGCCTGTCACGCCGGAGGCCGCGGGTTCGAGTCCCGTCGCTCCCGCCATTTCGACCCTGTTCGGTCAATGGCTTAGCGGGTCCTTTAGCCC
The DNA here is from genome assembly GCF_035565855.1 of Pseudorhodoplanes sp. GTDB lineage: Bacteria > Pseudomonadota > Alphaproteobacteria > Rhizobiales > Xanthobacteraceae > Pseudorhodoplanes. Next base: position 8,976 of record NZ_DATMRX010000103.1, on the reverse strand, counting down.
CGATCCCTTCCGAAGAATCTGCTCGCAAAGCCGGGTCCGGCACTGCTTCTCGTTGACCAATCGCCAGGAGACGACTGCAGAACGGGGTTTTTCCGTTGCGTGCGGCACCTAAAAATGCTCTGGAGCCCTGTAAACAAGGCGTTTCCGGCGACTCCCGAATCGTCTAAACGCCACAATCACTGGTTTTTCGTTGCGGCGCCTATGAACAGGAGGGCCCCCCATGGCTGACAAGAAGCCGGCGACAGCTCCGACCATTACCCTGAAGCATCTCGCGGCTCAGTTGGCCGAGGAGCACCAGCTGTCCAAGAAGCAGAGCGAGGCGATGCTGGGCGACCTCGTGACCACGATCACCAAGCACCTCAAGAAGGGCGACCGCATCCGCATTGGTGGGCTCGGCATCCTGCAGGTGCGCAAGCGCGCAGCGCGCATGGGCCGCAATCCTGCGACCGGCGAACAGATCCAGATCAAGGCGTCGAAGAAGGTCGCGTTCCGCGCCGCCAAGGAACTCAAAGAAGCGATCTGACGCAACACGTCTTCTGATCCAATCGAAAGCGCACCGGTTCACCGGTGCGCTTTTTCTTTGGCCGCATTCCGACTTTGTGTGCGCTTCGACGCGCCCCTTTTCAGCTAATAAGCCGCGCCGCTTGTTAGAATTCATCCAGTATCGATGCCCTGTTTCGACGCAGCATCCATCGTCGAAGTTTGGACACGTGATAATGTTTCACGGAACTGATTGCAGTGATTGATCAATCCGCGCCGTCGCTTCGCACGAATGCGTCGTGCAGCGCGCGAGGCTCATTTTCGGATTGGACCAACTAAAAACTATCGTTGTTGATTTCCTTTTCGGTTTTGCGATTGAAGGTCCTGACACGTCGCTGAACGCGACCCGATGTGCGCCGCTGGTAGCTTGCGGCGCTTGAACACATCGCGCCAAGGACACGATATGCATTCGCCGTTCAAATCGCTCGTTGCGATGTTGCTTGCATCGGCACTGATCGCAAGTCACGGCGCCGCGCTCGCACAGAATGCGCAGGCGCCGGCATTGCAACCCGACATGCGAATGGCGCCCGCAGCCGCAGCGCCCTCCTCCGCTTCGCCGGCAGCATCTCAAGGTCCAGCGTCAGGCGGAGCTGCGCCGGCCGCAACCAGCACCCCGCCCACCGAAGCGACACGCGAGGCCGCTTCTCAATCCGGCATCATCCCCGCGCATATGCTGCCGCAGGATCTGACGCCCTGGCAGATGTTTCTCGATGCCGACATCGTCGTGAAGGCCGTCATGGTCGGACTGGCCTTCGCCTCGTTGATCACCTGGACGCTATGGTTCGCAAAGAGCGTGGAATTGCGTTTCGAGAAACGGCGCGCGCGCCGCAAGAATCGTTGGCTCGAGCGTGCGCGGTCGCTCCACGAAGCGCAGCAGGAATTTGCAGACGAGAAAGACCCGGTGGCGCGGCTCGTTCGCGCGGCTGCGCATGAAGTCGAGATGTCGCACATGCTGCCCAAGGAAGGCGTCAAGGAACGCATTGTCTGGCAGCTCGAACGCATCGAAGCGACCGCAAGCCGCCGGATTGGCAACGGAATGGGCGTGCTGGCGACCATCGGAGCGACATCCCCTTTCGTTGGCCTGTTCGGAACGGTGTGGGGGATCATGAACAGCTTCATCGGCATCTCGAAGGCGCACACCACGAGCCTTGCCGTGGTTGCTCCCGGCATTGCCGAGGCGCTGCTCGCGACGGCGATTGGTCTCGTCGCCGCGATCCCGGCGGTCGTGATCTACAACATCTTCACGCGGTCCATCGGCGGCTACCGGCTCATTCTCGGCAATGCCTCGGCAAACGTGTTGCGCCTCGCCTCTCGCGATCTCGATCGCGGGGCCGCAAGGCTGCGTCAGGCGGCGGAGTGATTCATGGCCGTTCACTTTGCAAAGGATGACGAGGACGTCGAGACGCACGACATCAACGTCACGCCTTTCATCGACGTCATTCTGGTGCTGCTGATCATCTTCATGGTCGCGGCGCCGCTCGCGACGGTCGATATTCCGGTCCAGCTTCCGAGTTCGACGGCGCAGCAAACGCCACGTCCGGACAAGCCCGTCTTCCTCACTGTCAAATCCGACCTGTCGCTCGCTATCGGCGAGGAGGCCGTTCCCCGGGCAAACCTGTCCGGCGCGCTCGACGCCGCGACCAAAGGCAACCGCGACGAACGGGTCTTCCTGCGCGCAGATCGTGCGGTGAGCTACGGCGACGTCATGGATGTGATGAATACGCTGCGATCGGCCGGCTACCTGAAGATCGGGCTGGTCGGGCTTGAGGCGCGAGAACCGTCACCATGAACGCGCTGGCGTGGGCTGCCGATATTGACCACGACGAAGGGCTGCATCTTGGCCGCTGGGCCAGCGCCATCCTGTTCGTCGGAACCGCCCATGCCGCTTTGGTCGCAGCTTATCTTTACGTCGCACCGGTCTCCGGCATCACCGGCGCCGACGTGCCACCGATCCTGATCGAATTCGCGCCTGAAGCCGCCTCACCCGAAACGCAGGCCGATCTTGCGCCAGGCCCGGAGACGTTCGACTCTCAGGCGACCCCGCCGCCGCAGGTTGCCCAGCAGGCCGCCGAGGAGCCGGTTGTCGATCTGCCCGAGGCGCCGGCGCCGGACCCTGACATCGTCGTGCCGCCCAAGCGTGAAGTGGTCGAAGACAAGAAGGAAGAAGTTCGGCAACCAAAGCCGGCGGAGCACGTCGAGCAATCGGTCCAGCAACAGGTTCAGTCCGTCAGCCAACCGACCTCAAATCCGAAAGCCGAGAAGCGTGCCGAGAAGCCGGTCGCACCGCAGGCCGGCACGACCGCGGCACGCAAGGCCATGGCGAATTACGCCAGCCTCCTCAGTGCGCATCTGCAGCGCTTCAAACGGCCAGCCAAGGGACACGGCACCGCCGTGGTGCGGTTTACGGTCAACCGCAACGGCAAGGTGGTCGCACGCAGCATCAAGCAGTCGTCAGGCTCCGAAGCGGTCGACGGCGAAGCGCTGGCAATGATCGCGCGCGCACAGCCGATGCCGGCCTTTCCTCCCGCGCTGTCACAGAACGAGGAGACCTTCGTTCAGGCAATCCGGTTTCGGTAGCTGCAGGACAATCGATCCCACTTCAGCAATGCCTGCCACACGGCCGCAATGCCTCTGTCAAACGCGCCATTGCGGCACGGATGGGCGCTCCTGCATTCCGGGAGACGGCGGAATGTCCGGCTGCTTTTTTCCGAAAATCTTTTCCCAAAGACTGTCTTCGCTCGGATCTTGCGTCATCGGGTCCGGGGCCGATGAGGGTTCGGTCGCGTTCGAAGGGTTTGCAGCGAACCGCTTCGCTAGTTCGGCGAAAGCGGTGTTGATGGTCTGTTCCAGAACGCCGTCGCGATGCTGCAGATAGGTTTTCAGCCGGACGACATCCTCGCCAGGCAGATCGAGACGCAGCGCGTCGATGAGACGCCGCGTCTCCTGGAATTGCTGGTTCATCTGGTCGAAATGCTGGGCAAGCGACGCGGCAAGCTGCTCCACCGCCTGATCGCTCGCCGGCACGGCGGCGCCGTACTTGCGTTCGCCGCGAATGAGCTGCGCCGCTGATGAATCCTGTGGCAGGCGCTCCAATGCGGTCAAGAGATCGTCAACCGAGACCTCCTGGTTGTCGCGGTTCTGCGCAAGCTCCTGCGCGAGCGTCACGATCATGTTGAACTCTTCGGATACGCTTGGCAGCGCGCTGCTCGATGGCGTGCCGCGCTCGATCTCCATCAAGGCGTGCATGGCGGCCCGGAACGCGCGATCGATGTCCATCTTGCGCATTTCGAACTGGCGGCTCGCATTCGGAATGAGCGTCATCGCAAGGACGAGGTGCGCGGCCGACACCGTGCCGTGATTGAATTCGCGCGCCAGTTTCGTCGTCTTGTGCAGACAGTCGGATGCGGACCGCGTGCATCCGTTGATTTTCGTATCGGGCTGCGCCGCAGGGAGCGGTGGTGTCTCGGCCCCCTTGTGCGTCGGCCCCGTCGCCTCCGCGTCGACAACCTGACCGTCGATGTACGGCGATTGATATGTGTTCATTGGCCCGCCTCCCCTTGATTACACACGCCGCAATCTGGTCACGCAGCGCGCTCGGCATGAGGCGAAGCCCCCATGTCGCTGCGCTCGTGAAATGGCTGGGGCCGGTGGATCATGCCGCGGCGGCGGCGCGGCGGATTGGGCAAGCAGTTGCGCGACGCTGTCAGCGAGCGACGGGACGGCTCTGGTGTCGGTGGCCGGTTCGCCATGGGTTTCAGGTTGCGTCTGAGGTTCGGTGACCGGTTCGGCGCCGCGCGCGCCATCTTCTCCGCGGTCGACCGTCACCGTGGCGTCTGCCGCCACAACCGGCTGCGCTGACGCATATGCCATATCCACGACATCGACGGCGCCGGTTTCAGCAGCGTCGGCGGTGTTCGAACCGGGTTGATCAGCTTCTGCGCTGACCGGCTCGGCGATGACGGAGACCTCCGAGAATGTCTCAGCTGCATCCGGCGCAGCAGGCGTGCTTGGCACGGGGTCGAGAAGCGCAAGGGCATCCGACAATTCGGGGACGATGCGCTCGATCGCCAGTAAGGCCCGATAGGCGCGGTTGTCGTCGAGCTGCGCCTGAACACGCGCCCGGATGTCGGCAAGAGCGCGCGTGAGATCGTCGAGGGCCGGGAAATCGGCGATCGTCTGATCGATCACCTTCAGCGCACGATAGCGATCAAGCGAGGCAACCTGGCGCTGCACATCGGCGTGCAGAGCATTCAACGAGGACAGGATTTCCGGACGCACCACGACTGTCATGACCCACCCCTCAACTGGAACTGGTCACACACTAGCAACCTAAATCAGCGGTTGCAATCTCAATATGACGCATCCATGGATTGTGTGGTTAACGCTGCGCAGGCGCCAGTCGACAGGATTTTTGAGGGGATCAACGATGGTGGGCGGTGACGGGATCGAACCGCCGACCCTCTCGGTGTAAACGAGATGCTCTACCAGCTGAGCTAACCGCCCGTGGGGTACGTAATAAGGTGACCCGCACCGGGCGTGCAAGTCGCCTGATGGCAAGTCACCTGTTGCAGAGTCGTTATTGCTGCTCCAAGCCCAGCTTGCTGTTGCAGAGTCGTTATTGCTGCTTCAAGCCCAGCTTGCGAACCAGCTCGCGAATTTCGATTGCTTCCTTTTCCATGAGCCGTCCCAATTCGCCGGGCGTGCTCGTTGCGAGCGTCATTCCGAATTCCTCGACCTTGCGCTTGAGCTCGGGATCACGTGCAGCCTCGGCAAAGGCCGCGTTAAGCGTCTGGATGACCGGCTCCGGCGTCCCCGGTGCCGCAGCGACGGCAAACCAGTTCGCAACGCTCGCTTCGCCAAATCCGGCTTCCTTCAGGGTCGGGACATCCGGAATCACGGCCCAGCGCTGCGGCCCATCGATGGCGAGCGCTCGCAGCTTGTTGTCGATCAGGAAGCTCTTCGCCGCCGGCGCACTTGGCCAGGCGATATCCAGCCGGCCGGCCACGAGATCCGCCATCATCGGCGCACCGCCCTTGTAGTGGATGAACTGAGCCGGGGCGCCCGTCAGCACCAGCAACTTGGCCGCCGCGAGATGAGACGGCGTGCCCACACCGGGCGATCCGAAATTGGCGCCGCCGGCCTTGCCCTTGGCAAACGCAGCAAGTTCCTTGATTGACTTTACCGGACTGTCCGCTGGAACGGCCACGATCCCGGTAAAATTGAAAACGGTCGAGATCGGCTGGGCGCCCTTGACCGGATCGTAACTCGCCGCCGAGGCGAGCGCAGGGATCGTCGCATGCTGTGCGCCCGAAAAAAGCAGCAACGTGTAACCGTCGGGTTGTGCATTCTGCAGTGCAGCTGCGGCCACCGCCCCGCTCGCCGCAGGCCGGTTCTCGACGATGACGCTCTGTCCAAGCTTCCGCGATACGGCTTCGGCATAAAGCCGCGCCATCACATCGGTCACCCCGCCAGCCGCCAGGCCCACCAGGATTGTGATGGGCCGGTTCGGGAAATCCTGAGCACGCCCCGGTGACGGAACAGCAAGCAGCAAGCCCGCGCTCAGGCAGAGCAAGGCTCGCTGGAGTAACGATCGACCGGACATTCTCATCTCACAGCAGAGGACAACGACAGTGAGTGCCTATCGCCTTCCCTGCGCGCAAGGCAAGCACGAACGCGTCGCGCAAAGAAAAACGGCGGCGCTGGAGCGCGCCGCCGTTGGGAAGCATTTGTGCGTCTCGGATCAGTGTGCGGTCAAGGCTGACGCCTCCTCGTCCGCTGCCTTTTCGGCGGCGGACTTGGCGGGGGGCTCTTCCCACTGGATCGGTTCGGGCTTGCGCACCAGGGCGCGCGCCAGAACCTCGTCCATGCGGGAAACCGGCACAATCTCGAGGTTGCTCTTCACGTTCTGCGCGATGTCCGCGAGATCCTTGGCGTTCTCCTCAGGGATCAGCACCGTCTTGATGCCACCGCGCAACGCGGCGAGCAGCTTCTCCTTGAGACCGCCGATCGGCAGCACCCGGCCGCGCAGCGTGATCTCGCCAGTCATCGCGACGTCGCGGCGGACCGGAATGCCGGTCATCACCGAGACGATCGCCGTGACCATGGCGACGCCGGCAGACGGACCATCCTTCGGCGTCGCGCCTTCCGGCACGTGCACGTGGATGTCACGCCGGTCGAACAACGGCGGTTCGATGCCGAAGGCGATCGCACGCGAGCGCACATAGGATGCGGCCGCCGAGATCGACTCCTTCATCACGTCACGCAGGTTGCCGGTGACGGTCATCTTGCCCTTGCCCGGCATCGACGTGCCTTCGATGGTGAGCAGCTCGCCACCGACATCCGTCCACGCCAGACCGGTGACAACGCCGACCTGGTCCTCGGACTCCATCTCGCCGAACCGATATTTCGGCACGCCGAGATAATCGCCGAGATCCTTCTCCGCGACATGCACCGCCTTCTTCTTCGACAGCGTCAGCTCCTTCACCGCCTTTCGGACCAGTGTCGAGATTTCGCGTTCGAGATTACGGACGCCCGCTTCCCGGGTGTACCGGCGAATGACGGTCAGAAGCGCATCGTCATCGATGGTCCACTCGTTGGCATTCAGGCCGTGCTTGGAGATGGCGGCCGGAATGAGATGCCTGCGCGCGATCTGGAGCTTCTCGTCCTCGGTATATCCCGCGATCCGGATGATCTCCATGCGGTCCATCAGGGGCGGCGGGATGTTGAGCGTGTTCGCGGTGGTCACGAACATCACGCTGGAGAGGTCGTAATCGACTTCCAGGTAATGATCGTTGAACGTCGCGTTCTGCTCGGGGTCCAGCACCTCAAGGAGCGCCGACGACGGATCGCCGCGGAAATCCGCGCCCATCTTGTCGATCTCGTCCAGGAGGAACAACGGGTTCGACGACTTCGCCTTCCGCATCGACTGGATGATCTTGCCGGGCATCGAGCCGATATAGGTCCGGCGGTGACCGCGGATCTCGGCCTCGTCGCGCACGCCGCCGAGCGACACGCGCACGAACTCACGGCCGGTCGCTTTCGCGATCGACTTGCCGAGCGAGGTCTTGCCGACGCCGGGAGGACCGACGAGGCACAGGATCGGACCGGTCAGCTTGTTGGCCCGCTGCTGCACGGCGAGATACTCGATGATGCGATCCTTGACCTTTTCCAATCCATAGTGATCGGCGTCGAGGATTTCCTGCGCGAGCTTGAGGTCCTTCTTGACCTTGGTCTTCTTCTGCCAGGGGATCGACAACAGCCAGTCGAGATAATTGCGCACGACCGTCGCCTCGGCAGACATCGGTGACATCTGCCGCAGCTTCTTCAGTTCGTGCTGCGCCTTCTCGCGGGCTTCCTTGGAGAGCTTGGTCTTCTTGATCTTGTCATCGAGTTCGGCGAGCTCGTCCTTGCCGTCCTCGTCGCCCAGCTCCTTCTGGATCGCCTTCATCTGCTCGTTGAGGTAATACTCGCGCTGCGTCTTCTCCATCTGGCGCTTCACGCGCGTGCGGATGCGCTTTTCGACCTGCAGCACGGAGATTTCGCTCTCCATCAGGCCGAGAACTTTCTCAAGACGCTCCGGCACGCTCACGGTCTCGAGCAACGCCTGCTTGTCGGCGATCTTGACCTGCAGATGCGAGCCGACGGTGTCGGCGAGCTTGGCATGATCGTCGATCTGCTGAACGACGCCCACCACTTCCGGCGAGACCTTCTTGTTCAGCTTCACGTAATTCTCGAATTCGTTGACCACCGAGCGCGCCAGCGCTTCGGCTTCGACGCGCTCGCCGAGATTGTCGTCGAGCACGACGGCGTCCGCCTCGAAATACTCGGAACGATCTGTGTATTTCAGAACCTTGGCGCGCTGCGCGCCTTCGACCAGCACCTTCACGGTGCCGTCCGGCAGCTTCAGCAATTGCAGGACGCTGGCAAGCGTACCGACTTCGTAGATGTCGCCGGTCGCCGGATCGTCATCCGATGCATTCTTCTGGGTCGCGAGGAGGATGAAGGTGTCGGACCGCATCACCTCTTCGAGCGCCTTGATCGACTTTTCGCGGCCGACAAAGAGCGGCACGATCATGTGGGGAAACACCACGATGTCGCGCAGTGGCAGCACCGGATAAGCCCGGGTTTCGCCCGGGGTCAGGGTTGGACGCGGCTTGTTGGCGGTCGTCATGGCCGTCATTCCTTTGTTCTTGTGCCCCTTCGGAGGGCCCGCAATTGCGCTACCATCCAAAGTGCCGAGGGAGGTCGGGAGGGACATGGCCAGGTCAGGCACCTTGACCATGTACGAGGGTGGTACGAACCCTGCCCGAAATGGAAGTTTCGAATTTCGTACGCTATCCGTTCGCCTGCCTTAGGTGGCGTTGCACCCTAGGGGAGTCAAGAGAACCGCGCTCCGCGCAGCTCTGCCCGTCTCCCCCAGGAAGCAGCGACTAGGGT
>NZ_DATMRX010000102.1:0-21093 GCF_035565855.1 Pseudorhodoplanes sp. | reverse complement strand
GCCGGTCCGCGACGACCTGACTCAGCCGCCGACCGGGTATCGGACGCCATCGGCTGCCCATCCCTACGGGATCACGCCGCGCAGGGAACAGTCGAAGCCGCTCGATTACATGAATAAGCGCGGTACCGGAGAATAAGGCTTTCCGAAAATTAATCGGTCGCCGGATTCCGAGGGCTTCCATTTCGGCCTTGCCAGCCCAGATTGGCTCATGGCCTGCCGCTTGCTTCGCAAGACAGGGACCCTTGTGAGAACATTTATGATCTCTCGACGATTATTTGTTGCCGCCGCCGCGGCGACAACCGGCGCCTTCCTTCTCGGTGTTTCGCCCAATTACGCTTCGTCCGGACCGGACGTCTCTCACTTCAAGCTCGCCAATGGCATGGAGGTCGTGGTCATTCCCGACCGGCGCGCGCCCGTCGTGACTCATATGGTCTGGTATCGCGTCGGTTCTGCGGACGAGCCGGCCATGAAATCCGGGATTGCCCATTTCCTCGAGCACCTGATGTTCAAGGGCACTGAGAAGAACCCCGCGGGGCGTTTCTCGAAAGTCCTCGCAACGATCGGCGGTCAGGAAAACGCATTCACCTCGAGCGACTATACCGGCTACTTCCAGCGCGTCAGCCGCGACCGGCTCAAGATGGTGATGGAATTCGAAGCCGATCGCATGACCGGTCTCAAGCTGACCGACGAGGTCGTGCTGCCCGAGCGCAATGTCGTTCTCGAGGAGCAGAACAGCCGGGTCGCCAATTCGCCCTCCGCAAAGCTCGGCGAAGAGGTGATGGCCGCGCTGTTTCTCAACCATCCTTATGGGCGGCCGGTCATCGGCTGGCGCCATGAGATCGAGAAACTCACCCGTCAGGACGCCATCGATTTCTATAATCGCTGGTACACGCCCAACAACGCCATCCTGATCGTCGCCGGCGACGTCACTGCCGATGAGGTGAAGGCGCTCGCCGAGGAGACCTACGGCAAGGTTGCGCCGCGCGCCGAGATCGGCCCGCGCGTGCGACCGCAGGAGCCTGAGCAGCGATCGGTGCGCACCGTTACCTTCGCAGATCCGCGCGTGACGCAGCCGAGCCTGCAGCGAAGCTATGTCGTGCCGTCGGCCGCCACGGCAAAGCCCGGCGAATCCGAAGCGCTGGAGGTGCTGGCGCAAATTCTCGGCAGCGGCACCAACAGCCGTTTCTATTCCAAGCTTGTGATCGAGAAGCCGTTGGCGACATCGATCGGCGCCTGGTACCAGGGCTCGGCGCTCGACCAGACGCGGTTCGGCATTTACGGCACGCCGCGCAGCGATGTGTCGCTGAAGGATCTCGAAGAGGCGATGGATGCGGTGATCGCCGAAGTCGCCGAGACTGGCGTGACCAACGACGAACTCGAGCGCGCCAAGGTCAAGCTGGTCGCCGACGTGGTTTATGCTCAGGACAGTCAGGCGACGATGGCCCGCTGGTATGGCGTGGCGCTGACCACCGGCCTCACCGTCGAACACATCAAGACCTGGCCCGATCGCGTCCAGAACGTGACTGCGGATCAGGTGCGCGAGGCCGCCAAGACGTGGCTCGACAAGCGCCGGTCCGTCACCGGGTATCTGGTCAAGGAGCCCGCCAAGCCCCAGGAGCGCCGTTCATGATTTTCCAGCGCGTGTCCGCTGCGTTCGGGGCCGCCGCCATCGGCGCCTCTCTCCTGTTCGCGCCGGTGCCGGCCGCGGCGACGACGAAGATCGAGCGCGTGATCAGCCCCGGCGGCATCGAAGCCTGGTTGGTGCGCGAGCCTTCGGTGCCGCTGATCGCGATGGAATTCTCGTTCAAGGGCGGCGCCAATCAGGATCCGGAAAACAAACCCGGCGTGTCCTACATGATGGCGGCTGCCCTCGATGAGGGTGCCGGCGACATGGATTCAAAGGCGTTCCAGGCGCGGGCCGAGCGCAGCGCGGTAGAGATGTCCTTCCGGGCCAGCCGTGACGAAATTCGCGGCACCCTCAAGATGCTCAGCAGCAAGCAGGGCGAAGGCTTCGAATTGCTGCGGCTGGCGCTTAACCAGCCACGCTTCGATCAGGAGCCGGTCGAGCGGATTCGCGCCCAGATGCTCACTGCGCTGAAACGCGAGACCACGAGCCCCAACGAAATCGGTTCGCGCTTGTGGTGGCGCACCGCTTTCCCCAATCACCCCTACAGCCTGCCGACCAATGGCACGCTGGACTCGGTGCCGACGATCACGAGGGACGATCTGACGGCCTATGCGGGCGCGGTCCTTGCGCGCGACAACCTGAAGGTCGGCGTTGTCGGCGATATCGATGCCAAGACGCTCGGCACAATGCTCGACCAGGTGTTCGGATCGCTGCCGGCAAAGGCGCAATTGCGGCCGGTGAAGCAGGTTCAGCCCGAGGCCGTCGGCCGGCGGCTGGAGGTGCAACTCGACGTGCCGCAGACCGTGGTCGCCTTCGGCGGGTCGGGGATTCCGCGCAAGGACCCGGATTTCATCCCGGCCTTCATCGTCAACCATATCCTCGGCGGCGGATCATTCTCCTCACGGCTGTACAGCGAAGTGCGCGAAAAACGCGGGCTCGCCTATTCGGTCTATTCCTATCTCCTGCCGCTCGATGCTGCCGCTTTGTTCATGGGCGGGACGCAGACGCGGGCCGACAAGGCCGAGGAGACCGTCGGACTGATCGAGCAGGAGATCAAGCGGCTCGCCGAAAATGGTCCGACGCTCGACGAGCTTGAGCGCGCGAAGTCGTATATCCAGGGCTCCTATCCGCTGAGCTTCGATACGTCGACGAAGATTGCGGCCCAGCTGGTGCAGCTGCAGGTCGACGATCTCGGCATTGATTACTGGGAACGGCGCAATGCGCTGATCGACGCCGTCACGCTGGATGACGTCAAGCGCGTGGCGCGCCGTCTGTTGAACGGCGGTGTGCTGTTCACCGTCGTTGGCCGCACACAGCAGGCTTCGACTGCCAAGCACGGCGGCTGACCGTCATCCCGGGTTCGCGCTCCCGGTTTGTATGTGACCGAGAGCGCGACGGTTCGCTTCGTAGGCGCGGTCGTATTCGATGATGCGGGCAACGTCGTGCAGCGCCGCGTGTCCGTAAGTCTTGCCGATCAGATAGAGCATTGCGTCGATCGCCAGCGACACGCCGCCGCCGGTGACGACACCACCATCGTCCACCAATGCAGCGGCTTGCGCCCGTACGGCAGGCGCAAGCGCGGACAGCTCTGCCAGCGGAGCGCTCGCTTCGTTGCCGACCGCGGAGCGCCTCGTGGTCGCGGTCCGCTCATCGAGCAGCCCGGCAGCGCCAAGGATCATCGCGCCGGTACAGACCGAGCAGACTTCGCGGGAGGGTGCTCTACGCAGGAAATCGAGCATGACCGGATTGGTGGTTTCGCGGCGCCAACCGGGGCCGCCGCAAACCACAATCGCGTCGCAGGGCGGTGCATCCGCGAAGCCTGATTGCGCAATGACGGTGAGCCCGCCAGCAAGCGCCACGGGACCTGCCTTTTCCGCAATCGTCACCGCTTCGATCGCCGGCAACACGCGGCGCGCCATGGAAATCACGCCGACGGTGCCACCGATGTCGATCGGTTCGACACCCTCATAGATGACGATGCCGAAGCGGGCCTGAGCGGTGAGATCCAGCATCCAGCGTCTCCGCGCGGTTAAGGACGGTCAGCGTTTATCGTGCCGCGTGCGCGGCAGACTCCGTGCAAAGGGCACAAGACTTGTGCAACCTCCGATGTGCAACTGGTATGCCGGTTGCAGCGGCCAAAGCAGCCGGGGCTCCTCGAACCGAGAGACATCCGATGCATCGCCGCAAGTTTCTGGCCCTGAGCGCGGGCGGAATCGCCACGACAGCACTCGCAGCCCCCGCAATCGCGCAATCCACGCCAACGATCCGCTGGCGGATGACGTCAAGTTTTCCCAAGAGCCTCGATATCACCTATGGGGCTGGCGAGACCTTCGGCAAATACGTGTCCGAACTGACCGACGGCAAGTTCGTTATCCAGCAATTCGCTGCGGGTGAAATCGTGCCCGGTTTGCAGGCGCTCGACGCTGTCCAAAACGGCAGCGTGGATGGCGCGTATACGGGCCTCTTATTCTACATCGGCAAGGACCCGGCCTTTGCGCTCGGCGCGGCGGTGCCGTTCATGATGAACCCGCGCGCACAGCACGCCTGGTATTATTACGGCGGCGGGCTCGACCTGACCAACGAATTCCTGGCCAAGTACAACGTGATTGGCTTTCCCTGCGGCAATACCGGGATGCAATGGGGCGGCTGGTTCCGCAAGGAGATCAGGAGCGTCGCTGACCTCAAGGGACTGAAGATGCGGATTGCCGGATTGGCCGGCTCCGTCGCTTCGAAGGTCGGCATCGTCACCCAACAGATCGCGCCGGGTGACATCTATCCCGCGCTCGAACGCGGCGTGATCGATGCGGTGGAATATATCGGCCCATACGACGACGAAAAGCTCGGCTTCTATCGTGTCGCCAATTTCTACTACACGCCCGGCTGGCAGGAGGGCGGCACGGTGTTTCACAGCGTCTTCAATGCCGAGAAGTGGAATTCACTGCCACCACTCTACAAGAAGGCGATCGAAGTCGCGGCGCAGGCCACCACCACCTCGATGCTCGCGCATTATGACGCCAGGAATCCGGAAGCGCTGGCACGCCTTGTCGCCTCGGGCGTGAAGGTGTCGGTGTTTCCGCGCGACGTCATCGATACGATGTACAAGGCGTCCGAAGAGATCTACGCATCGATCATCGCGACCAACCCTGCTTTCGCAAAAATCTACACATCGCAGAAGGATTTTCGCGACAAGAACTACAGCTATCATCAGGCGGCCGATTTCCAGTACGATCTGATGATGCTGCAAATGAAGCGCACCCTGGCGCAACGATAGGAGCTTGCAATGAGCGCGGCTGATGGTTTCGATCCCGATACGATCAGCTACGTCACCTCCTTCGAAGACATCGTGGCGCGGCATCCGGCGCCGATGCTGCGGGCCACCGGCAAGGTGTTGCCCGCGCTCGATCGCCATTGCCGCGCCATGATCGAACGTTCGACCTTTTGCGTGATCTCGTCATTCGGTCCGTCCGGTGCCGATGTCTCGCCGCGCGGCGATCCTCCGGGCTTCTGCCGCGTTCTCGATGACAAGCACCTGTTGTTGCCCGACCGCATCGGCAACAACCGGTTCGACACGATGGGCAATCTGTTTCACAATCCCGCAATCGGCATGCTTTTTCTCGTGCCGGGGATGGCAGAGGTCCTGCGGATCAACGGGACGGCGCGGATCACCGACGATCATGCCTTGCTCGCGCCTTCGGCGGTGCGCGGCAGCGTTCCCAAGGTCGGCCTCCTGATCGCGGTCAAGGAGGCTTACCTGCACTGCGCCAAGGCGGTGAACCGGGCGAAGCTCTGGGACCCCGCAATGCACATCAACCGCGCTGAGCTGCCGAGCTACATGGATATGCTGGGCGATCAGGTCGACGGCCTGACGAGAGAGGACAATCTGCGTCAGGATGCCGAGATGGCGCGGCGCGGCATGTATTAGGCAGGATGCGCGATCGCTTCGGTGAACGAACGCGCCAGGCTCGAGAGTTACGCGGCAACGATCTCGTCATCGGGATCGGCATCGCGCCGGCGTTTCGCACGCCATCGCCGGGCCTGCAGCCGTTCGGGAATCGCCAGCATCGTGTCCAGAATGCCGGACCAGCGCTCGGCCCGCGCAAGCTCGCGGTCAAGGGCGGCCATCGTGCGCGCGAGGCCGGGGTCGTCATCATTCGCCCAGACCGACAGCACGCGCACATAGAGCAGCGTCAGCGCTTGTGCGCGCAGCGCGCCTTTCGGCCCCGCCACCGAGATGCCGGCCGCCGTCATCATCCAGCCCATCGACTGCGCCGCGAGGGCATTCATCACCAGCGCCAGCGGCGGATTGCAAAGCGCCGAACGCATCAGGGACCGGATCGCCGGCTTATGCGCGGCATGCGCGTCGAGACGCCTCATGAGCACGTCGAAGAGCCGCTCGCGCGCCGGCTCCTCGCCCATATTCGACGCATCGGCAGACAGGACTTGGCGGTCGATGTCCTTCATATGCGCCCTCAGGATGCCGACCGTGGAGGAGAAGACGCCGCGCAACTGCGCAAGGGTCAGGCCGGCCGCCTTGGCGATGTCGGCGATATCGATGCGCTCGAACGGCTTCTCTGCGAGCAGGTTCAAGAACGCTTCGATGGCCTTCGCGCGCGCACTGGCTTCGGTCGGGGCAGGATTGGAGGCGTCGGTCATGGCGGGTTCCCGTTCACGGTCCAGCTTTATGTAGGCAGCCAGCGCGGCGCTTCCATGGCCCGGGCCCGAACCTATCCGGCCAGTTCGCGGGACCGTTTCGCCGCCTCGGCCACGGCCTTCCGCATCAGCGGATCAAGGCCGTCTGCCGCCATCAATACCGCCAGCGCCGCTGCGGTTGTGCCGGCGGGGGAGGTGACGTTCCTGCGCAGGGTCGCCGGATCGAGCGGCGATTGGCGCAACAATTCACCGGCGCCGGACACGGTTTCACGGGCGAGCTTCGCGGCAAGCGGTGCGGGCAGCCCGGCCTCAATCCCGGCCTTGGTCAGGGTTTCCGCGAGGAGGAACACATAGGCCGGCCCCGAACCCGACACCGCGGTGACGGCATCCATCAGGCTCTCGTCGTCGATCCACTCCACGGCGCCCGACGCCGCGAGGAGGGCGTGCGCGCGCTGTCTTTGCTCAGGCGTGACCGCGGCGTTCGGGACGGCGACGGTGATGCCGCGCCCGATCGCGGCCGGTGTATTCGGCATGGCGCGCACGATCGAGGCCTTGGGCAGGGCCTGCTGCAGGAAGGCGAGCGTCTTGCCGGCCATGATCGAAAGGACAAGGGTATCGGCGCCGACCATGGCAGCTTCCGACGGCATCACATCGGAAGCAACTTGCGGCTTCACGGCCAGAACGATGGTGGAGATGTTGGTCACCGCTCCGGCAGGCGGATTGAGCACGACGCCTTTCATCGACAGCGCGGCCAATTCCTCGGACGGATGCGGCTCGACCACGACGACATTCCGTGGGTCGAGGCCGAGCGCGAGCCACCCGTCCAGCATGGCGCCGCCCATCTTGCCGGCGCCCACGAGGGCAACAAGGCCGATATCGTCGAGACGGGTTTTGTCGGATCTGGTCATCGAAACGCTCACACGGTTTGCCTCCCCCTGAAGGGGGCGGACGGTTTGCAAGCGTAGTGCAGCAAATCGGGTGGGGGTCAACCTGGTCTGTAAAGACCGTCTCCCCACGCGCCTCGAGGCGAAGGGAGTTCGGGAGCCGAATTCCGAGAGGTTAAGCCTCGCCGGAGGTTTCGAACATCGCGGCGTCGAGTGCCTCGCGTGCGGACTTGCCGGCCCAGAGCACGAACTGGAAGGCGGGGAAATACCGCTCACAGGTGTCGATCGCGGTGCTGAGCACCGCCTTGCATTGGTCGTCGGTGGCCTCGGCCCCGCCGGTGAGCACCAGCGCGTGACGGAACATCACGAGCCCGTCGTCCGACCACAAGTCGAAATGACCGATCCACATCTGCTCGTTCATGTGGGCGATCAATTGCTGCACTTCATTGCGGCGACGTTCGGCAACCTTGAGATCGAAGGCGCAAGCCAGATGCAACGCTTCGAGGTCGCCCATCCATGTGAACGACACCTGGTAATCGTTCCAACGGCCCTTGATCAGGAGATTGATCTCGTCGTCGCCGGCGCGCTCGAATGCCCAGTCATTGACTGACGCGATACGCTCAACAACATCGAGCGGGTTGCTGTGCGTCGTCTCGGTAAAATCAGTCAATGCCATCTTCATCCGCCGCCTGCGAGGCTCTGCGCTGGACCAACGCACGCGTACTGTATTGCCGCGAACGGACATTCCGCCGCAGCGCGAATCCGGCATCGCCGGATTGACTCGCGATCACCGAATCACTTGGCCTCTCGACTATAGCCGCACGGATTCCGCACAACCAAGCCAAGAATTGATCGCTTGAGTCCTCGTCGTTGATTTTTTGAATCGGGGCAATGTGGGCGGCGGCAATGTCCACAAAGGGAGCCGCGTCACTTTGACTCAATGCACAGGCATTTGCCGGACGACGTCATTTCGACATCTGATGCGCCGCGTGCCTTGTCAACGCGGCGATGTCGCGAAGGTCAGTCGAACAGACTCGACACCGACTCTTCATGCGCGGTGCGGCCGATGGCTTCGCCAATCAGACTCGCGATCGGCAACACGCGGATGTTCGGCGCGTCCTTCACAGCCTTGGTCGGCTGGATCGAGTCGGTGATGACGAGCTCCTTCAGCCGCGATGAAGTGACACGGGCGACCGCGCCGCCCGAAAGCACGCCGTGGGTGATGTAGGCGTAAACCTCAGTCGCGCCCTGACCGAGCAGCGCGTCGGCGGCGTTCACCAGCGTGCCGCCCGAATCCACGATGTCATCGACCAGGATGCAGGTGTGACCGGCGACGTCACCGATCACGTTCATCACTTCCGACTCGCCGGCGCGCTCACGCCGCTTGTCGATGATTGCGAGCGGCGCGTTGATGCGCTTGGCCAGACCGCGCGCGCGCACCACGCCGCCGACGTCGGGTGACACCACCATCAGATTGGCGAGCTCGAAACGCTCCTTGATGTCGCGCACCATGACCGGCGAAGCGAAAAGGTTGTCGGTCGGGATGTCGAAAAAGCCCTGGATCTGACCGGCATGCAGGTCGAGGGTCATGACGCGGTCGGCGCCGGCACGGGTGATCAGGTTGGCGACGAGCTTCGCGGAGATCGGGGTGCGGGGACCCGGTTTACGATCCTGCCGGGCGTAACCGAAATAGGGCAGCACCGCCGTGATCCGACGCGCCGACGAGCGCCGGAGGGCGTCGATGATGATCAGCAGCTCCATCAGGTGATCGTTCGCCGGGAAGGATGTGGACTGCACCACAAACACGTCGGCGCCGCGCACGTTTTCCTGGATTTCGACGAAGACCTCCATGTCCGCGAAGCGGCGCACCACCGCCTTGGTCATGGGCAATTTGAGATAATTGCAGATTTCGGCCGCAAGCGCTGGATTGGAATTTCCGGCGACGAGCTTGATCGCTCCGTTTTTCGCCATCCCTTCTCCTCATTGGTGATCGGCGCGGTGCGGCCTTATGGCGCGCCGGACTGATACAAGCCGGGTCACGGTTCCGCAAGTTCGCGGAATTTGTTCTCCAAGGTGATTTACCGTCACCGCAGCGGAGCCGCGGAAGCGACGCGGCCGCCCCGCTCCGAGGGTTCCGGCCTTGCCGGACGCTGCGCAGCGGGCGGTGGCGGTGGCGGGGTGTCGGAGGCCGTGGACGCGACCGCAGAACCTGGAGAGTCCGGCCCACGGAAATAGACCGAAAGCTGCTCCATGCCATTCCGGGCGGCCCGCGCCAGCACCTCGTCGCTGACTGCCTGCCAGGCGTCGCGGCCGGCCTTTCCGGCCTTTTCGTCGCCGCTGATGCGCATGACGCGCTGACCATCGGAATCGTAGACTTCCCACAGCCAGGACATCGTTGCCTGCCGGCCGCGGGTCCAGACCGAGGCGTATCCCTTGATGCGATAGGGCGCGAAGCCTTCACGGGTCACCACGGGGATTTTGCGAGCCTCCGCCTCATCGCCCAGCTTGCGGACGTACCGATCGAAAACCGGGGCAGGCAGCCCATCGATCCGGTCGAAGGCGACGGTCGAATGCTGGCCGCTCTGCAGGCTGCCACCTGTCGTTGTGCAGGCCGCAACCGAGCAGGCAAGTGCAAACATGCCGACGATGCGCGCCGACAGCCAAATCATGACACCCCCATCCGGCAGGGGGACTCTGCGGTCCCTTCAGCCAGGTGAGAGTCCGTAGCGGGAATTCCTTGCCCGGTCCAGCGGGTCGCCCCTGCCGCCGGACGGCTATTCGCCCAGTGCGATCGCGTTCACATGCCGCCCGTAATCGGGCTCCCCCCGGTGGGTGGAGCGACGGTAGCTATAAAAGCGGTCGGGGTCCGAATAGGTGCAGATTCCGAGATCCTCGAACCGCTCGATCCCGTTTCGCGCGACACGCGAGGCGATGAATCCGGGCAGGTCGAACATCGCGTGGCCCTTGCGCGCGGCCGGCGCAAAAAACTCCGCGTGGCTTTCGTCCTTGCGCAGGAATTCGTCGACGAATGTTTCGCTCACTTCGTAATTCTGCTGCCGGATCAGCGGACCCAATGCCACCGTCATGCGGCTGCGATCGGCGCCCAGCGTCTCCATGGCGGCGATCGTGGCCTCGATGACGCCCGTAAATGCGCCGCGCCAGCCTGCATGTGCGGCACCGATGACGCCGGCCTGCGCATCCGCGAAAAGCAGCGGTCCGCAATCGGCGGTGCTGACGCCGATGGCAAGCCCTGGCGTCTTCGTCACGATGGCATCGGCGCGCGGCCGGTCTTCGACATTCCACGGCCGGTCCGCGATCACGACCTGCGGCGAGTGTATCTGAAAGGCGGTGATCAGCCGGTCGGTCTCGACGCCGAGCGCCTTCGCCATCCGCGCCCGATTTTCCGCGACATGCGCGGCGTCGTCCTGCGAACCGACGCCGCTGTTGAGACTTGCATAGATGCCACGGGACACGCCGCCTTCCCGCGTGAAGAACGCGTGGCGGATGCCGTCCAGCGCGGACAATGAGGACGCGTGAACTTTCATGCCGGAGCAAAACCTGGAAGCGTGTCGAGTTTCGGGTCGCTGATCGCCAGGACCTTGAACAGCTCGCCCATGCCGGTTTTTCCTGCTTCGGTCAGCCGCTCGATGCCTTTTGTGATGTTTGCCGCCTGTTCGTCGGTGGCTCCGCGTCGCAACGCGTCTCCGCGTGCGTCGATCCCGAGTTCGCGCAGGAAACGCGCCTGCGTCACCGGACCATGGATAGCGGCGCCAATCGCCGCGGCGGCCTCACCAAAGGCCGCGAAATCGACATGCGCGGTGATGTCCGCCATCCCCGGAGCGAGCAGGGGGTCGGAAAAGTTATGCGCATTGACCGCCTGCAGGGTTTCGCCGAGATCGCTTTCGATATGGCCGTAATCGATGAGGAGTGCTGCGCCGGTGTTGCGCACGCGCCGCGCGATGTCGAAGGCGAAGATGTCATTGCGCCATTCGAAGATCGCGCCAACGGGCGCATCCTTGATCTTCTTCGGCATGAAGCGCTCGAATCGCGGCAACGGATCGGGCGCGAGCCCCAATGCGAAGTCGCCGTTCGCATTCAACCCGACCACGCGCTCGTGCCAGCCGTCGCTCTGCTTCACCACCTGGTGGACCGGCAGCGCGTCGACATATTCGTTGGCGAGGATGATGGACGGTCCTTCCGGGACGCTCTCAAGGTCGCGATGCCAACGGATCGGCACGTCGAAATCCTTGAGGTTCTCGCGCTGCAGCCGCTCCAGTGTCGGGCTGATTTCAACCATCTGCACCGACAGCGCGTCTCGGAATT
Organism: Pseudorhodoplanes sp.; assembly: GCF_035565855.1. Classification (GTDB taxonomy): domain Bacteria; phylum Pseudomonadota; class Alphaproteobacteria; order Rhizobiales; family Xanthobacteraceae; genus Pseudorhodoplanes. The sequence goes on along the minus strand of NZ_DATMRX010000102.1, from coordinate 9,609 downwards.
TCGGCAGAACCTTCGCCGCGCGAAGCGCGTCGCGCATCATGGTGCCGCGACCGGGCCCGAGTTCGATCAACTGAACGGGTTCAGGCTCACCCAGCATTCTCCAGACCGAGAGAGCCCACAAGCCGAGCAATTCGCCGAAGGTCTGGCTGATCTCAGGCGAGGTGGTGAAGTCGCCATCGGCGCCGAACGGATCGCGCGTGATGTAATAGCCGTATTTCGGATGCGTCAGGCACAGCGACATGTAGCGTGCGATCGGCATCGGCCCGCTCACGGCGATGAGGCGGCGGATTTCCTTTTCGAGCGGTGAGGGCTCGCTCATGCGGGTTGGCTTCCAAGTGCGGGACGTCGCATCGCATTCCATACAAAGGCTATGCCAGCAAGGAAAAGCGGGATCGACAGCAACATGCCCATCGTGAGTCCGCCCCACAGGAAGCCGAGTTGCGGGTCGGGCTCGCGGAAAAATTCGCAGAACGAGCGCGCGAGCGCATAGACGATGGCGAACAGGCCGATGGTCAGCCCCGGCCGCCTCAGCGCGCCGAGGCGCACCGCGATGGCGAGTACGACGAAGAGGAGGAGCCCCTCCAGCGCGGCTTCGTAGAGCTGGCTTGGGTGGCGGGGCAGGGGCCCTGCGCCGGGGAATACGATCGCCCAGGGCACGTCGGTTGGACGGCCCCACAATTCACTGTTGATGAAGTTCGCGAGGCGGCCGAGGAAGAGACCGATCGGTCCGGCCGCGCAGGTCAGGTCGCCGAGCGACAGAATCGAAATGCCGCGGCTGCGGGCGAACAACAGGACCGCGGCGACGCACCCGGCAAAGCCGCCATGGAACGACATTCCGCCGCCCCAGATCTGGAAGATCTCCAGCGGGTGCGCGGCGAAATGCGCCGGATTGTAGAACAGCACATAGCCGAGGCGACCGCCGAGTATGATTCCGAGTGTCACCCAGACGATGAAGTCGTCGAAATCGGTGACCGAGAGCGGCGCGCGCCCGCCCCACAGCGCCTCGTTGCGGATCAGCATCCGGGCATAGACCCATCCGAGCACGATGCCCGCGATATAGGCGAGCGCATACCAGCGGATGGCGAACGGTCCGATGCTGATGAGAACCGGATCGATGTCTGGGAAAGGCAGGGCCAGAATCGGCATGGTGTCGTCCGCTCCTCGAGGCCGCCGCGCTTGCAGGGCCGGGGCCGCTACGCCATATCACATCGAGGCGTGATCGGAAGGAGCGCACCATGACTCAGACATCTGGCCGGTTCTTCGACGAGATCGCACGGCTGATGAACGACGCAGCCGGCGTGGCGCAGGGCGTCCGGCGGGAATTCGACACGCTGTTCAAGACCCAGGCCGAGCGCTGGTTGCGCGACCTCGACCTCGTCAAGCGCGAGGAATTCGAGGCGGTCAAGGACATGGCCCAGCTGGCCCGCGAGGAAAACGAGGCCCTGAAGGCCCGGATTGCCGCCCTGGAGGCCAAGGTGGGGATCACCTCCGGGGCTCCGGCCGGCAAGGATGACCAGCCGGACATCAGCGACATGCGCCTGGACGGCTGAAAACGGCCCGGCCCGCCCTGATTCCTTGCCAATCCGGCCTCCCGCCGGTATAAGCCCGCGCGACCGTGGCCCCCGCACCCCTGGAGGCTTGCCGCGGCCATTTCTCCACATCTGACAAGGACTATGCGCATGACCGCCGTGAAGGAAATCAAGGCGACGTTGCGCCCGAAGGCCGGCAAGGGGGCCGCCCGGGCAGTTCGTCGCGAAGGCCGTACCCCGGCCGTTATCTACGGAGCCAACGAAGCCCCGCTCGCGATCAGTGTCGATCACAACGACATCCGCACCAAAATCTATGCGGGCCACTTTCTGACCACCCTCTATGACATCGAACTCGATGGCAAAAAGCATCGGGTGATTCCGCGCGATTACCAGCTCGACCCGGTCAAGGACTTCCCGATCCATGTCGACTTCATGCGGCTGAGCGAAGGCGCGCTGATCCGCGTCAACGTTCCGGTCCATGTCCTCAATGTGGAGCAGTCGCCTGGCGTGAAACGCGGCGGCGCGGTCAACATCGTGACCCATTCGGTTCCGCTGCGTTGCCCGCCGGATCGCATCCCGCAGGCGATCGAGGTCGACGTCGCCGGACTTGAAATCAACAATTCCAAGCACCTCAGCGACATCAATCTCCCCGAGGGCGTGAAGCCGATCAGCAAAGAGGACATGACCCTCGTGACGATCGTACCGCCGTCCGGATATGCGGAAGAGCAGCGTCAGGCTGCCGAAGCCGCAACCACTGCCGCAGCCGCTCCGGCGGCGGGCGCTGCTGCCGCTCCTGCAGCGGCTGCTGGCGGCGAAAAGAAGCCTGCCGAAAAGAAGTAAGTTCGGCATCAGACAGGCGGCGGGGCGCTCGGCCCCGCCATCATCGCCATGTTCCTCCTGGTCGGGCTCGGCAACCCCGGCGCCCGCTACGCGGGCAACCGGCACAATATCGGCTTCATGGTGGTCGACGCGATCGCGAAGCGTCACGGCTTCGCGCCGTGGCGTCGGCGTTTTCAAGGTGTCGCCACCGAGGGAAACCTGGGTGGCCAGAAGACGCTGCTGCTCTTGCCGGGAACCTTCATGAACGAGTCGGGCCGCTCGGTCGCCGAAGCCGCGAATTTCTACAAGATCGGCCTCGACAAGATCGCGGTCGTGCATGATGAGCTCGACCTCGCGCCTGGCAAGCTGCGGATCAAGCGCGGCGGTGGCGTTGCCGGCCATAACGGCCTGCGCTCGATCTCCGCGCATATCGGCAATGACTACAAGCGCGTGCGCGTCGGAATTGGGCATCCCGGCGACAAGACTATCGTACATTCCTACGTGCTGTCGGACTTCGCGAAAGCAGAACGTACCGGCTGGGTCGAGACCCTGATCGACGCGGTGGCGGAACATGCCGGCCTGCTCGCGCGTGGCGACGACGCAAGTCTGCAGAACAAGGTGCATCTGGCGCTCGCGGCGAAGGGTTTTGACGACGGCAAGCCTGACAACGGCACAAACTGAACGGACTGGATCGAATTCATGGGCTTCAAATGCGGCATCGTCGGCTTGCCGAATGTCGGGAAATCGACGCTTTTCAATGCGCTCACCGAGACCGCGGCGGCGCAGGCCGCGAATTACCCGTTCTGCACCATCGAACCGAATGTCGGCGAAGTCGCCGTGCCCGATCCGCGGCTCGACAAGCTCGCGGCAATCGCTGGCTCGCAACAGATCATTCCGACGCGGCTCACCTTCGTTGACATTGCCGGCCTCGTGCGCGGCGCTTCGAAGGGAGAGGGGCTCGGCAATCAGTTCCTGGCCAATATCCGCGAGGTGGACGCGATCGCGCATGTCGTGCGCTGCTTCGAGGATTCGGACGTCACCCATGTCGAGGGCAAGGTCGATCCGATCGCCGATATCGAGACCATCGAGACCGAACTGATGCTCGCCGATCTCGATTCTCTCGAGCGGCGGGTCGATGCGCTCGAAAAGAAAGCGCGCGGCAATGATCGCGAAGCGAAGGAAACACTCGACCTCGTACAGCGCTCGCTCGCGCTGCTGCGCGAGGGCAAGCCGGCACGGCTGATCGAGCGCAAGCCGGAGGAGGAAAAGACCTTCGCGATGCTTGGCCTGCTCACGGCAAAGCCGGTCCTCTATGTCTGCAACGTCGAGGAAGAATCGGCCGCGACCGGCAATGCCCATTCGGAGAAGGTCGAGGCGCGGGCGAAGGCCGAAGGCGCGGTTGCGGTGGTGATTTCCGCCAAGATCGAGTCGGAGATCGCCGTGCTCTCTAAGGAGGAGCGTGTCGAATATCTCGACGCGGTCGGATTGAAAGAGGCTGGTCTCGATCGTCTGATCCGCGCCGGCTACGCGCTACTCGACCTCGTCACCTATTTCACCGTGGGTCCGAAAGAGGCGCGTGCCTGGACTATCACGCGCGGCACCAAGGCGCCGCAGGCGGCTGGCGTCATTCATACCGATTTCGAGCGCGGCTTCATCCGCGCCGAGACGATTGCCTATGACGATTACATCGCGCTCGGAGGAGAAGCGGGAGCGCGCGATGCCGGAAAGTTGCGTCTCGAGGGAAAGGACTACATCGTCGCGGATGGCGATGTGATGCATTTCCGCTTTGCCACTTGAGGGGCCTCGCAGTCAGGTCGCGCCGCGGTCGCGGATTGCGCCAAGGTGCTCCTGGATACGGAAGATCACCATCACGAGCTCGCAGACGATCCGTGCGAAAATGATCCCGGCGAGGACGAAGACCATCGAGAGGATCAGCAACAGCAGGCCGGCGAAGAAATTGATGGCCATCATCCCGAATGCTGTCAGGATCAGCGACAGTCCCGCCAGTGCCACCATTCCCAGGCACAGCCAGTAAAAGACCCGAATGATCGATGGTGTGATGAATCGGTCCCATTGCAAGAGTTCGATGAAATCCAGCATGGCAGGCTCTCTGCGGTTAGACCCGGCGCCATGCGTAAGGCTGCACCCGGCGATGCGTCGCGGTCAATGGACCGCGGTCCGAAGATTGACGAAGCTGGACCCCGCCGCTACCCAATTTACTCCATCAGTTTGGTGCGATCGGTCGTGATGAAGCTTTATTTTGAAGATTTCATCCCCGGCCACACGGCCGAATACGGGCCCCGCGTGGTGTCACGCGAGGAAATCATCGCCTTTGCCAGCCAGTACGATCCGCAGCCGATGCACCTCGACGAGGCGGCCGCGCAGAAATCCTTGCTGGGCGGATTGGCGGCATCCGGCTGGCATAATTGCGGGATCATGATGCGCATGATCTGCGACGCCTTCATCCTGAATTCGGCGTCGATGGGTGCGGGAGGGGTGGAGGAAGTCAAATGGCTGCGCCCGATCCGGCCCGGCGACCGGCTCACCTTGCGCTATACGGTGCTTGATGCTCGTGCCTCGAAAAGCCGCCCGGAGATGGGAATCGTCCGCATCTCCTACGAGATGATGAACGCCCATGGCGAATGCGTCATGACCATGGTGACGCCGGCGCTGTTCCGTCGCCGCAATCCGGGTGCGTCGTCATGATGCGGTTTTACGACGAACTTCGGATCGGCGATCGCGCCGAAATCGGTTCCCATCTGTTCACCGCGGAGGACATCAAGGCCTTCGCCGGTCAATTCGATCCGCAGCCCTTCCATGTCGATGAAGAGCAGGGCCAGCGTTCTCATTTCGGAGCTTTGGTTGCGTCCGGATGGCACACCGCATCGATGTGGATGCGAAAGCTCGTGGACTATCGGCGCCGCGAGGCAGAAGCGATGCGCAGCCGTGGCGAACGCATCCCCTGGGTTGGCCCCTCGCCGGGCTTTCGCAACATGCGCTGGCACCGGCCGGTCTTTGTCGGCGACACGGTGTCCTATGCATATGAAGTGATCGCGATGCGCGTGTCGGAATCCAAACCGGACCGCGGCATCGTGACAGTGCTCGCGTCCGGTCAGAACCAGCACGGTGCGCGCGTGATCTCTTTCGAGAGTCTGGCCTTTGTCGAAAGGCGCGATCCGACGCCGCCATGACCAATGCCGCCGCCGATAGCGGCGTCACGCGCCGCGACGAGACGCGCACGATGTTGGTGGCGTCCGGCGCTCATGCATTGCACGACGGCTATACCGACCTGATCTATGTCATGCTGCCGGTGTGGCAGGCCGAATTCGGCCTGACTTACGCCGCCATCGGCGCGCTGCGCGGCCTGTTTGCGGGCACGATGGCGAGCCTGCAGATTCCGGCCGGACACCTGTCGGAACGCTATGGCGCCGCGCTGATCCTCGCCGTTGGTACCGCGCTCACTGGCCTCGGTTATTGCCTTGCGGGCCTGAGCGGCGGTTTCGCGGCATTGCTTGTGGCCCTCTTGATCGGCGGCGTCGGCGCCAGCACGCAGCATCCGATCGCATCGGCGCTGGTCGCACGCGCCTTTTCCGGGTCGCGTTCGCTGAAGGCGCTCGGCGGTTACAATTTCGCCGGCGACATCGGCAAGATGACTGTCCCCGCCCTGGCGGCGGTGATGATGACAATGATGCCGTGGCGCCCGACGGTGATCGTGCTTGGCGCGGTCGGTTTCATTGCCGCGGTCCTGATCCTGTTGCTGACCCCGCGATTTGGCCCGGTCGTCTCAGCGGCAAAGCGAGAGGATCGCCACGCCGCATCGATCGAGCCGCCGCGTTATGCGTTTCCGACACTGCTTTCGATCGGGGTGATCGATTCAGCAACGCGCATGGGCTTTCTGACGTTTCTGCCCTTCATCCTCACCGGCAAGGGGGCGAGCCTTCCTGTCGTCGGGTTTGCCCTGACCCTCGTCTTCGCGGGCGGCGCGGTGGGAAAACTGGTCTGCGCCTTCATCGGCGCGCGGATCGGCATCATCAACACCGTCCTGCTGACCGAGATTCTCACGCTCGTCCTCATCTTCGCGATTCTGCCGCTGCCGCTTGAAGCGGCGATGGTGGTGCTTCCGATCCTCGGCGTGATGCTGAACGGCACCTCGTCGGTGCTTTACGGCTCGGTGCCTGAACTGGTCGCTCCCGAGAAACGCACGCGCGCCTTCGGCCAGTTCTACACCGGCACGATCGGTGCCGGCGCGATTGCGCCGATCCTTTATGGCTTTGTCGGCGATATCATCGGTCTGAATGGTGGCGTCGTGCTGGTCGGATTGATGGTGCTGCTCACGATGCCGCTGGCCTTCGCATTGCGGCCGGTCTTCGCTCAGCTCCAGTCGCCCACCGTCGCCTGAACCAGCGCCAGCGCCGCGACGGCCGCTGTGTCCGCGCGCAGGATTCGCGGACCGAGCGCCAGCCGGACCACGGACGGATGCGTCAGCAGCAGCGTCCGCTCGTCTTCGGCGAAGCCGCCCTCCGGGCCGACCAGCACCGCAAGCGGCGCGCCCTTGGGGAGCCGCGACAAGGCTGCGACCGGATCATGGGTCTCGGCATCCTCGTCACAAAAAATCAGAAAACGCCCGGCGCTCAGTCCGGCGATCGCATTGGCGAGCGGCAGCGGTTCACAGGTCTCGGTGATGGTCAGGATGCCGCATTGTTCCGCCGCCTCGATCGCATTCGCTTGCATGCGGTCGAGATTGATCCGGGCCGCCTGGGTGTGGCGGGTGATCACCGGCTGCAGCCGGGATGCTCCCAATTCCACGGCCTTCTGCACCATGTAATCGAGCCGCGCGTGCTTGAGCGGTGCGAACAGGTAGTGCAGGTCGCAAGCGCCGTGCTGCGGGCGGGTCTGCTCGGTCACAACGAGGAAAACGGACTTCTTGCCTTCGCGGGTGAGCTCCGCCCGCCATTCTCCGTCCCGTCCGTTGAACACCAGGACCCCGTCGCCGGCGTCCAGCCGCAGCACATTTGTGAGATAATTGGCTTGGCCCTTGTCCAAAGCGATCCGGCCGCCCGGGGCGAGGTCGGGCGCGACAAACAGGCGCGGGGTGCGAAAATCGTAGCGAGACATGGGTCCGAAATGGGTCCGATCGAAGCGGGGGCGCGAGGGGCAACTTTTTCGTAACGCGCCGAGCCTCTATGATGAAACTGAATCGTGACTTGCCGCCGTATCGCCTATTTTTCAGGCTTGGGATCACGGGGCACCCCGGAAGGCCGAGGGGCCGGGAGATCTGCAATGAGGCTAACAAGCCTGTCCGCCGCGCTGGCCTTGGCTACTTTCGCCGTGCCCGCGCTTGCCGGCGCCAATGACGTGCCGATCAGGCTGGCGCAAGCGCCCGTCGCGCCGCCGACCTCCGGCTGGTCGGCGCCCGGAGAATCGCGGCCGTCTCCGTCCTCGCAGCCGAGCTCCGGATGGGGTTCTCCAACGCAGCCTGTTGCCCCGCCGCCCTCGGCGGGCTGGAGTTCGCCCGCAGCGCCGCAGGCGGGACCCCCCGCGTCGTTCGGACCGGGCGGCGGTGGGCCGAGGCGCAATTGCATGGCGGAAATCCAGCCGCTGCTCGCCGATGCCGAGCAGAAGGGCAAGGCGATCCAGAAAGCTGCGGCGACCAAGCAGCAGCCGGTGGTGTGTCAGGCGTTCAAAAATCTCGCCGCCGCCGAGAGCAAGGTCATCAAGTATTTCGAGGACCACGGGGCCGAATGCGGCGTGCCGCCGGATGCCACGAAGGCCCGCAAGGGTAATTTCGCGAAGATCGTCGAGGTCCGCACCAAGGTCTGCGACACGGCCGCTGCCCCTGCGAAGCGGGCGCCCAGTCTGAGCGACGCGCTCGGAACCTCGAAGCTGCCGACCGTCACGACGGATACGCCGGCCGCGACCCGGCGCGGCAGCACCTTCGATACGCTCACCGGCAATCCGTTGACGCGATGAGCGGCACCGCCGGGCGTGTTGCCGATTCGACCGGAAACTGGGTCGATACGGCGGCGCCGGACTGGCTGAAACCCTATCTGCGTCTGGCGCGGCTCGACCGGCCGATCGGTTCGTGGCTGCTGTTGATGCCGTGCTGGTGGTCGGCCGGCCTGGCCGCCATCGCCGCCGGGCGACCGTATCCCGATCCCTGGCACTGCCTTCTGTTCTTCATCGGCGCATTCGCGATGCGCGGCGCCGGATGCACCTGGAACGACATCGTCGACCGCGATCTCGACGCGAAGGTCGAGCGGACGCGCTCGCGGCCGATTCCGTCCGGTCAGGTCAGTGTGCGGCTGGCCCTGGCCTTTCTGGTGCTGCAGGCGCTGGTCGGACTTGCGGTCCTGCTGCAATTCAATGCCTTCACGATCCTGATGGGGTTCCTGTCGCTGACGACGGTGGCGATCTATCCGTTCCTGAAGCGTGTGACGCACTGGCCGCAGATCGGCCTCGGGCTGGCTTTCTCCTGGGGCGCGCTGATGGGGGGGCCTGCCGTCTTCGGCCGGCTCGATCCTGCTTTCATCGTCCTCTATGCGGGATCGATCGCGTGGGTGATCGCCTATGACACCATCTACGCGCATCAGGACCGCGAGGACGATGCGCTGATCGGCATCAAGTCGACCGCGATTCTGTTCGATGAGCGCACCAGGCCGATGCTGGCGGCGTTCTACTCCGCCGCGGTGGTGCTGATCGGCATCGCTGGATGGCTGGCGGGCGCAGGTCTCGTTTTCGCGCTCGGCCTTGCCGCATTTGCGGCGCATCTCGCCTGGCAGGTCCGCAGACTGGACATCGGCGATCCCGCCCTTTGCCTGCGGCTCTTCAAATCGAATCGCGATGCCGGCCTCATCCTGTTCGGCGGGATGATTCTGGACGCAGCTCTTCGCTGACCGCGAGGGCGTGCACAGAACGTGACCGGCGGGTCGGCCTAGTTCCGTGCGATGATCTCGCGTTCACCCCGATGCACGACGCATGTGCCGGGATGCCGTCCGGGCTTGCGGCGCATCAGGATTGACGGGCGACGTTGTCTGATTGCGGAGCGGCGCCGCCTGCGCCGTGTGTCCTTCTCGATTTCCAGCGTTCGCCGCCCGGCGCTGACGAGGTGATTGGCACCGCTCGCGTCTCGCTGCCACAGGGGCAGACCCAACACGCGGCCCCAGGCGCGCCACATCATCGTTGCCTCGTCGAGCGGGGCAGCATCGAGCAGCGGAATCGACAAACCTGGATCGGAATGGTCGAGGATGATGGAAGCGGCGGG
>NZ_DATMRX010000101.1:0-17626 GCF_035565855.1 Pseudorhodoplanes sp. | reverse complement strand
ATCGTGCGCGCAATGGCGACGCGCTGCTTCTCCCCGCCCGACAGCTTGAGCCCGCGCTCGCCGACTTCGGTCTCGTAGCCTTTCGGACTCATCCGGATGAAGCCGTCGATCTGCGCCAGCCGCGCCGCCTCCTCGACTTCCTCGTCGTTCGCATCCCAGCGGCCGTAGCGGATGTTGTATCGCAAGGTGTCGTTGAACAGCACCGTATCCTGCGGGACCATACCGATCGCGGAGCGCAGCGAGACCTGGGTCACATCACGGATGTCCTGACCATCGATCAGGATCCGCCCGCCGGTCACATCATAGAAGCGAAACAGCAGCCGCGAGATGGTCGACTTGCCCGCCCCGGAAGGCCCGACGATCGCGACGGTGCGCCCGGCCGGCACCTCGAAGCTGATCGATTTGAGGATCGGACGCGTCGGCTCATAGGCGAAGCTGACATTGTCGAATGTGATGGCGCCGCGGTCGATCCGAAGCGCCGGCGCACCCGGCTTGTCCTTGATCTCCGGGTCGCGCGACAGGATATGGAACATGGTTTCGATATCGGTGACCGCCTGTTTGATCTCGCGATAGACCATGCCCATGAAATTCAGCGGCTGATAGAGCTGGATCATCATGGCGTTGATCATGACGAAGTCGCCAACCGAATTGGTGCCGGCCTGGATGCCGCGGGCGCACATCACCATGACGGCGGCAAGTCCCGCGCTGAAGATCGCCGCCTGACCGGCATTGAGCACCGCCAGCGACGTGTAGGTCTGCACGCTCGCCTTCTCGTAGCGCTCCATCGAGCGGTCGTAGCGCTGTGCTTCGCGCTCCTCGGCGGTGAAGTATTTCACCGTCTCGTAATTCAGCAGCGAGTCGATCGCCTTGGTATTCGCCTCGGTGTCGCTCTCATTCATCCGCTTGCGGATCGCGATGCGCCACTCGGTCGCGAAATAGGTGTAGGCCATATAGGCCGTGACCGTCGCAAGGATCACCGCGACGTAGCGCCAGTCGAATTGCCACAGCAGGACACCGACGATCAGGCCGACTTCGAGAATGGTCGGCATGAGTTGCAGGATCACCATCCGGACGATGGTCTCGATGCCGTTCCGGCCCCGCTCCAGCACGCGGGTCAAACCGCCGGTCTTGCGTTCCAGGTGGAAACGCAACGACAGCTGATGCATGTGTTCGAAGGTCAGGAGGGCGAGCCTTCGCACCGCGTGCATCGCCACCTTGGCGAACAGCCCGTCGCGAAGCTGGGTGAGAAGCGCCATCACCACGCGCATGCCGCCATAGGCGAGCGTCATGGCGATCGGCGCCGCGACGACCCACGTCATCCAGGAGGACGCTTCGACCGGCGCGCTGGGATGGCCCGCCAGGGCGTCGGTCGCCCATTTGAACGTGAACGGCACGGCAATGGTCGCGAGCTTGGCCAGCGCCAGCAGCACCATCGCCCACATGACCCGCATCTTCAGGTCGGCGCGATCGCCCGGCCAGATATAGGGCCAGAGCGCCAGCAAGGTGCGGAATAACCCCTTCTGCATGATGCCCCGCGGCCTTGGGGGAGCGCCGGCGGGGGCGGTGTTATCGGTCATCAGTGAAGGGGCACAGCCAGATCGTTAGGGGGTCTATGGCGCATATATAGGCTGGGCGCGACCCGTTTGTTAGCATGCTTGGAATAGGCGCAGTGAAGGGCTACATCAACCCGGCTTTCAACGCCCCCCTTGCCCCATTGCCGATGCAAAGTGATCGCATGAGCACGATTCGGAATATCTGCGTCTATTGCGGCTCCGGCCCCGGAAACGATCCGCGTTTCGTCAAGGCGGCCCACGCCTTTGGCGGTATTCTGGCGGACAACAACATCGGCCTGGTCTTTGGCGGCGGGTCGGTCGGGCTGATGGGCGCGGTGGCGGCGGCGACCATCGCCCGCGGCGGACGGGTCACGGGCATCATCCCGGAGTTCCTGTCGAACCGCGAACGCCCTTTTACGGACGCTCAGGAACTGATCGTCACCAGGGACATGCATGAGCGCAAGCGCATCATGTTCGAGCGCTCCGACGCTTTCGTGGCGTTCCCCGGCGGGGTCGGCACCCTGGAGGAGCTGGTCGAGCAACTCACCTGGGCGCAGCTCGGCCGCCACCGGAAGCCGATTCTGGCCGCCAATATCGGCGGGTTCTGGGACCCCCTTTGCGTCCTCCTCGATCACATGCGTTCGCTCGACTTCATCCGCAGCGGCCTGTCGGTGAGCCTCCTGGTGGCGGACCGGGTCGAGGACATCCTGCCGAAGCTGCAGGAAGCCGCCCGCCCGGTGCCGGAAGCCGAGAAGCTGATGGAGACCGGCACCGCCGAGCGGTTATGAGCCGCTTTCGATGAACGTGACGGCCTCGATGAAATTGCCCGTCCGGACCACGAATGAGGGCGGAATAATAGCCGTCAGCATCCCGAGCGGCCGAGATCCCGGACCGGGATGGAGACGTGCTCGATCACGCCTTCGCGCCTGAGCGCACCAGCTTGTAGACGATCGAGTCCATCAAGGCCTGAAAGGACGCATCGATGATGTTCGATGACACGCCGACCGTGGTCCAGCTTTCGCCGGCCTCGTCCTCGCTCTCGATCAGCACGCGCGTCACTGCTTCGGTACCCGCATTCAGGATCCGCACGCGGTAATCGGTCAGCTTCAGGCCTTCGATGAATTTCTGATACTTGCCGAGGTCCTTTCGCAGCGCCACGTCGAGCGCATTGACGGGTCCGTTGCCCTCGCCTGCCGAGATCAAAGTCTCGCCGTCCACTTTCACCTTCACCACCGCCATCGCCACGGTGACGCGTTTGCCCAGCGCGTTGTAGCGCTGTTCGACATTCACATCGAACTGCTCGACGTCGAAATAATCCGGCACCGTGCCGAGGATGCGTCTTGCGAGCAATTCGAACGAGGCATCCGCGCCTTCATAGGCATAGCCCATGGCTTCGCGTTCCTTGACCTCCTCGAGTAGGCGGGCGATCCGCGGGTCGCTCTTGTCGACCGACAGACCGATCCGCTCCAGCTCGGCAAGGAGGTTCGACCGGCCGCCCTGATCGGACACCAGCACGCGGCGGCGATTGCCGACCGCCTCGGGCGGCACGTGCTCGTAAGTCTGAGGCTCCTTCACGAGCGCCGAAGCGTGAATGCCGGCCTTGGTCGCAAAGGCGCTGTCGCCGACATAAGGAGCATGCCGGTTCGGTGCCCTGTTGAGCAGATCGTCGAACTTGCGCGATACGCTGGCGAGGGTCTTCAACTGGCCGTCCGAGACGCCAATGTCGAATTTTTCGGCGAATTCCTTTTTCAGCTTCAACGTCGGGATGATCGAGACGAGGTTGGCGTTGCCGCAGCGTTCGCCGATTCCGTTCAGCGTGCCCTGGATCTGGCGCGCACCGGCGCGCACCGCGGCGAGCGAATTGGCGACCGCCTGTTCGGTGTCGTTATGCGCATGAATACCGACATGATCGTCGGGGATGACCTTCACAACGTCACGGACGATGGCTTCGATTTCGTGCGGCAGCGTACCGCCATTGGTGTCGCACAGCACCACCCAGCGCGCGCCGGAATCATAGGCCGCCTTGGCGCAGGCCAGCGCATATTCGGGATTTGCCTTGTAGCCATCGAAGAAATGCTCGCAATCGACCAGCACTTCCCTGCCCCGCTGCTTCGCAGCGGTGACGCTGTCGCGGATCGAGGCGAGGTTTTCTTCATTGGTCGTCTCGAGGGCGACCCTGACGTGATAATCCCAGGACTTCGCAACAAAGCAGATCGCATCGGCCTTCGCCTCGAGCAAGGCGGCAAGGCCGGGATCGTTCGACGCCGAGCGGCCGGGACGCCGTGTCATTCCGAATGCGGTGAAGGTCGCGTTCAGATCGCGCTCTTTGGAGAACAGCTCGGTGTCGGCCGGATTTGCGCCGGGATAGCCGCCCTCCACATAATCGATGCCGAGCTGATCCAGCATGTCAGCGATCTGGATCTTGTCGTTGATGGTGAAGTCGACGCCGTTGGTCTGCGCGCCATCGCGCAAGGTCGTGTCGAACAGGTAAAGCCGCTCTCGGGTCATGATCTCACCAGAACCCGTAAAGCTTCAGCGCGATCGCCACGGCAGCCGCGATCAGCACCAGCTTCAATACAATAGAGCCAGTGCTGCGGAAACGGCGTGTCCGGGCGTTTCATCGCATCACCATAGATAGTAATTGGCCGCCAGAGCGAAGGCGACGACGATGGCGATGATTCCGACGACGAGATGATGCTTTTGCAAATTCATTGTAATGTTGTCCCCGCGGGAGCGCGGAGCACCTTTTCCATGGTGGTGTTGGCGAGCCATTCCTCGCCGCGCAAAACCGTGTTGCGGCTTCTTGCGGTGTAGCCTCGGGCGCGAAAGAAATCCTGCGCGGAGTCGCTGGCCTCGACCGTAAGCTTGTCCGCACCGCGCGCCGCGGCAAGCTTTTCCAGTGCATCGATCAGCATCGTGCCGGCACCCTGCCTCGCGGCGGCCGGGTGCACGTAAAGCATGTCGATAACGTCCGGACCTTTCAGCGACGTAAAGCCGACCGGCGCGCCGTCCAGCGTCGCGAGCAGCGTGAGCTGATCCGCCAGCCGCTTTCCGAAGGCAGCCTCGTCGTCGGCAGCCTCGATCCACGCCTCGATCTGCGCGTCGGAATAATCCTCGATCGCCAGTTCCTGCACGCTGCCACGGAAGATCTCGGCGAGAAGCGGGACATCGTCCGGCAGCATCGGCCGGAGGGCGAAGGTCTGCGAGGCCGGGGACATCAGCGCGCGACCTCCCAGGTGGTGCCATCCTTTGAATCGGTGAGCTTGATGCCCATGGCGGCAAGCTCATCGCGAATGCGATCGGACTCGGCCCAGTTCTTGACCGCGCGGGCGGCATTGCGCGCCGCGATGCGCTTTTCGATTTCCGCCGGCTCCACCGCGAGTTCGGGGGCGTGATCCTGTTGCCACGCCTTCAGCTCGGCCTCGCGGAAGCCGAAAAACGCCAGCGTGCCCGCCAGTGCCTTGCGGCCCGCCGCATTCCGCAGCGCATGCATTTCGGCGATCGCTTTCGGCGTGTTGAGATCGTCGAGCAAGGCGTCGAGGACGCCCGGCGCCGGCCGTGGCTCCGCTTCACTCGCCGCAAATTCAAAGAAGCCGGACAGCGCCTTCTCGGCTTCCTGCAACCCCTTGACGGTCCAGTTGATCGGCTGGCGGTATTGCGTCGCGAGCATGGCCAGGCGCACGACATCCCCCGGCCAATCGGCCAGGACTTCGCGGATCGTGATGAAGTTGCCGAGGCTCTTCGACATCTTCTCGCCTTCGACCTGCAGAAACCCGTTATGCATCCAGACATTCGCCATGACAGGCGTGTGAAAGGCGCAGCGCGATTGCGCGATCTCGTTCTCATGATGCGGGAACACGAGATCGATCCCGCCGCCATGGATGTCGAAGGTCTCGCCGAGATGCTTCCACGACATCGCGGAGCATTCGATATGCCAGCCCGGACGGCCGGGCGTTGATATCCCGCAAGGCGACGGCCAGGCCGGTTCGCCCTCCTTCGAGGGCTTCCACAGGACGAAGTCCTGGTCGTGCCGCTTGTACGGCGCGACATCGACGCGCGCGCCCGCGATCATCTCGTCCAGCGGACGCTTCGACAGCTTGCCGTAGTCCGGCATCGAGGGAACCGAAAACAGCACATGCTCGTCGGCGACATAGGCATGCCCGGAGGCCACCAGCCGCTCGATCAAGGTCTTCATTTCGCCGATATGCTCGGTCGCCCGCGGCTCGACATTGGGCGGCAGACAGCCGAGCGCGGCGACGTCGGCCTTGAAATTGGCATAGGTGCTTTCGGTCAATTCGCGGATCGAGATGCCCTGCTCCGCGGCCCGCGCGTTGATCTTGTCGTCAACGTCGGTGATGTTGCGGACATAGGTGACATGGTCGGCGCCATAGAGATGGCGCAGCAGCCGGTACAGCACGTCGAACACGATCACCGGCCGGGCATTGCCGATATGGGCAAAGTCATAGACCGTCGGCCCGCACACATACATGCGCACGTTGGCCGGATCGAGCGGCCGGAACACCCGCTTCTCGCGCGAGAGCGTATCGTAGAGCTTGAGCTCCATCGTCGATTCAATCCTCAGGCCCTGCTGGCCCGGGCGTTCTGTTCATCGCGATGGATAAAAGACAGCCGCAGCCAGCGTTTGGGCGCTAGCGAATAATCCCCCGGCAAATGCCGATAATTGCGTGGCGGGCCGTCATGGCGCGGAAAATGTGGGAAAATGGCCGCTTCGTCAAGAGATTAGGGCGAAACAAATTTCGGTTAACAAAGCCTTAGGAAATTGGGCGCAAATTGAGGCAGCCGCCTCCCGATGGTACGAGCTCCTCCATGCGATTCCTGCTGGCACTCTGCCTGACCGTGATCGTCCTGCCGGCAACCCTTGTCGCGGCGTCAGCGGAAAAACGGACCTTCATCATCGCCAACAGTCCGGACGGCTATGGCGTGGACCGTTGCCTTGCCAAGGGAGACGCCTGCGGTGCCGCGGCAGCGGCGGCCTATTGCCAGGCGAGGCAATTCAGGACCGCAGCCTCCTACCGCAGGGTCGATCGCGACGAGATCACCGGCGCGGTCCCCTCCAGCGCCGCTTGCGGACGCAACGGTTGCGACGAGTTCGTCGCGATCGAATGCAGGCGCTGATCCGCGATCAAGCGAAAAAGTTCCCGCTGCATGGCTCGCGTCGGACCGTAATCGGCCGCGTCTTGGAAAGGCTGCAACTCGTCAGTAGGATTGAGTCTCCATCAGTCCTGCCGCCCTTCCTCATCCATGATCGCAGCCAGTCAGACCAAGCCGAGCGACGCGCGCGATCAGCGAACAGCAAGGAAAGAGTTAGCCGCCACGCTGCGGCCGCTGCGGCTTCTGGTGGCCGCTTCGATTTTACTTCCGGTCGCGATTTTCGCCATCGCCGCATGGATTTCTTACCATCAGCATCTGACCGAAGCGCGCGGCCGTGTGCAGCGAAACCTGAACACGATCTATGAGCACGCGCTGAAGGTGTTCGACACGTTCGAACTGAGTGCCCGCTACCTCGATGAGCTGATTGCGGGAACGTCCGAAAGCGACATCCGCAAGAACGAGGCCACTTATAATGCGCGACTGAAGTCGGTCACCGATGCGCTGCCCCAGTTGCGGGATCTCTGGGTGATCTCCGCGACCGGCGCACCTCTGGTGTCCGGCACCGTGTTTCCGATGCCGAAACTCGACCTTTCGGATCGCGAATATTTTCGCCTCCAGCGCGACAATCCGAACCAGGGCATCTATGTCAGCGAAGTGATCAAGGCACGCGCGGCTGACACCAGCTTCTTCACGCTGAGCCGCCGCATACCGGGGCCAAAGTTTCGCGGGGTGACGGCGGTCTCGATCGCGCCCGAATATTTCATCAACTTCTATGCGCAGCTTCCCCCGCCCGGCGTGTTTGCCCTGATCCGCGGCGACGGCGCGATCCTCGCCCGCCACCCGGACCTGTCGCAACGCCTTGAACGCCTTGCACCGGATTCCACGGTCATGCGCAGCATCAAGGAGCATCCCGAGGAAGGCTTCGTTTCGGGAACGTCGGCCTTCGACGGCCATACGCGTCTGTTCGCCTATCGGAAGATGCCGCGCTACGACATCTATGTCGTGTCCGGTGTGCAGAGCGATGTCGTCATTCGCGACTGGCTCAGGCACATGGGCAGCCATCTGATTTTCGGTCTGCCTGCCACAGTCGCGATGATCGGACTTGGAATCATTGCGCTTCGCCGCACACGCCGCGAAGCGCTCGCTCATTCGCAGTTGCAGGAAGAAGTCACGAGGCGCGAGCGCACCGAGCTCGCCTTGCAGCAGGCCCTGAAGATGGAAGCGGTGGGGCGCCTCACCGGCGGCGTCGCCCACGATTTCAACAATCTGCTCACCGCAATTCTCGGAAATGTCGACCTCGCGCTGCGGCGCGTTCCGGAAAGCGAAGAGCGCCTGCGCCGCTCTCTCAACTCCGCTCGCCAGGCGTCCGAGCGCGCGGCGAGTCTCGTGCAGCGGTTGCTCGCCTTCTCCAGGCAACACCCGCTCGAGGAAAAGGCGGTCGACGTCAACCGGCTCGTGCAGGGCATGTCGGATCTGTTGCGCCGGACCATCGGCGAGACCATCACCGTCGAGACTGTACTCGCGGCCGGATTGTGGAAGACGGCCGTCGACCCGAACCAGCTGGAAAATGCGCTCCTCAATCTTGCGGTCAACGCTCGCGACGCGATGCCTGAGGGCGGCCGGCTCACCATCGAGACCGCCAACACCTATCTCGACGACGCCTATGTCGCCTCCAATGCGGGCGACGTCCCGTCCGGCCAATATGTGTTGGTCGCGGTCAGCGACACCGGCAGCGGAATGACCAAGGACGTGGTCGATCGCGCCTTCGAGCCGTTCTTCACGACGAAGCCGACCGGCGCGGGCACGGGCCTCGGACTCAGCATGGTGTATGGCTTCGTGAAACAGTCACGCGGGCATATCAAGATTTACAGCGAGCCCGGCGAAGGCACCTCCGTCAAGATCTACCTGCCGCGATTGACGGATGATGCCAACGTCGAGCCATGGGTGCCGAACGAACCCGCGCGCAGTACGCAGCCGCAGGCCAAGCGGCCGGAACAGATCCTTCTTGTCGAGGACGATGAAGAGGTGAACCGCTTCTCGACCGAAGTGCTGCGGGACGCAGGGTATGAGGTGATCTCGACCCACGAGGCGGCAAGCGGGTTGCGCCTGCTCGACGCCAATCCCGAAGTCAGGCTGCTGTTCACCGACGTCGTCCTGCCGGGAGGCATGAACGGGCGTCAGCTCGCGGACGAAGCGTTGCGCCGGCGGCCGGACCTGCGCGTGCTGTTCACCACCGGCTATACCCGCAACGCCATCATCCATCACGGACGGCTGGATGCCGATGTCGAACTCCTGACCAAGCCTTTCACCTCGGAGGCTCTGGCAAAGAAGGTGCGGCAGATACTCGATCTCGATTCCGGAGATCCCGTCACCCGCGCCAGCGCAGTCCTCGAAGGCATCAAGAACAAGCGGCCGGATTGACGTCTCTCCGTCTCGGAAGGGAGCGCGTGCTCCTCATCGCGTCGCCAGCGATCCGCGTTTCGCCAGCGCGATCGCCTCGCGCAGCACATCCATGTCTCCGATGTGATTGGCGAGAATGAGCACGAGCTTCGCATCGAGTTCCGAGGCCTCCCGATCCGAGAGCCCCCGGCGGGCATCGATCAGAAGGCCGAAGGCCTGATCCGGCTCCGCGAAACGGGAATTTGTGGCAAGCGGCATCGCGGTGAACTCCATCTAACGAACCGGGAACTTCCATATATCTGATTTCGCGAAGGAACTTCGGCTCATCCGGAACCTACCAACCGCGGCGGGGTTATTCGGCACGCGCGTTTCAGGAAGGAAATACTCATGCCCGCCGTTGCCGTTCGATCGATGTTCCATTCGCTCCCGGAGCAGCCGAGCCACGCCGACACCATCAGCCATTGCATCGAGGCCTGTTTCGCATGCGTCGAAACCTGCACGGCATGCGCTGACGCCTGCCTCGCCGAAAAGCAGGTCGAGCGGCTGATCACCTGCATTCGCCTGAACCAGGATTGTGCTGCGGTCTGCGCCGCGACCGGAAGCATCCTGTCGCGCGCGAACAAGGTTGGTCACCGGCAGCTTCTTGAAGCGCAACTCACCACCTGCATCGCCTTCGCCCGCAGTTGCGCGGCAGAATGCCAGCGGCATGCCGACATGCACAAGCATTGCGAGGTCTGCGCGAGGGCTTGTCAGCATTGCGTGGACGCCTGCACCGGAATGCTGGCATCGATGCGCATGCCGACCTGACGGCGGTTGCAGACGGACCGCACAGGGATCGTCTCCGAATCCCTTCAGCGAGCCAAGGCGCGATCGCGCGCTGCCCTGATCTTGGCTTCTGTGGGTCGCCGCCACCGCGCGCAGATATGCTGATCCGGGCGAAGTAAATAGCCGCTGCCCGGCTGCGCATCGAATCTCTTCGCGAAATCGCCACGCGCATCGCGGATGTCCTGGCCAATCACTGTCAGCTTGATGCCGGACGGCACCGAAGGCGGCGCTCCATCCGCGACATAGAGCAGTTCGAATCCATCCGACAGCTTTTCCACCAGATAGCAGGGTGACCCGTCGGCCGCGGTCATCGCGGAATCGACGGCCGCCCCGCCCAGCTGAGCCGCGCCGGCGAAGCTGTCCTCGTCCGGGGTCGATAGCGGGCTGTCGTAAATGCTGGCAACGGACAGCCGGCCGGAATTCACCATGCGTCTTGCGAAATCAGCATGCGGCGCGAGCGACAGCACCGCATTGCGCAACGTGCGCTCCGCGGGCGAACGCGGCGCGATGAAATCGGTCGAGCGCGTCGAGTGACCGATATTCTCGTCGGCCGCCTGGGTGCGTTCGATGTCGTAACTCTCGATGAGCCGCTCATCGGCCTCGCCGCGCAGCACGGCAACGAGCTTCCAGGCAAGGTTTTCGGCATCCTCGACGCCGGAATTCGCACCGCGCGCACCGAACGGCGAGACCTGATGCGCCGAATCGCCGGCGAAAACCACCCGCCCATGCACGAAGCGATCGATGCGCCGGCAGTTGAAGCGATAGATCGATACCCAGTCCACGTGGAAGTCGCGGTCGCCCAGCATGCGGCGGATCCGCGGCGTGTAATTCTCCGGCTTCAGTTCCTCTTCGATATTCGCATCGGGCCCGAGTTGCAGATCGACGCGCCACGATTCATCGGGCTGGCGGTGCATCAGCGCCGATTGTCCGGAATGGAATGGCGGATCGAACCAGAAGCGCCGCTCGGTTGGAATATCGTCCGCGGGCATGCGCAAATCGGCGATCAGGAATTTTTCCTCGAAGGTATGGCCCTTGAATTCGAGACCGAGCAATTCGCGCACAGTCGAACGCGCACCATCGGCAGCGACAACCCATGTCGCATCGAGCTTGTAAGGCCCGTCCGGCGTTTCGATCGTCAGCGTCGCGCCATCATTGCGTCTGTCGACGCCGGTCACCCGATTGCGCCAGCGCAAATCGATAGCGGGAATCTCTTCAACGCGGTCGACCAGGGCCTTCTCCAGATAGAATTGCTGGAGGTTGATGAAGGCCGGCATCTTGTGCCCATCCTCGGGCAGGAGGTCGAACGAATAAACCAGCTGATCGCCGAGAAAGACTTTCCCGAGCTTCCAGGTCACGCCCATATTGACGAGCTTCTCGCCGACACCCAGACGGTCCCAGATTTCCAGCGCGCGCTTCGAATAACAAAGGCCGCGCGAGCCCTCCCCGATCCGATCGGCATCGTCCAGCAGCACCGACGGCACGCCGCGCTGCGCAAGATCGATCGCCATCGACAAGCCCACCGGACCCGCGCCGACAATCACCACATTGTGCCGGACAGGCTTTTGCGCGTCCTGATCAGGGGAACGCCGGTAGCCGAAGTGAAACAGCGACTTCCGTTCGTTGGCGGCCACGGCGGTCCTCCCTGTGTCGCTTTTGTCGTTGCGCCGCTTATCCTTGTAATGCGGCCCACATTTCGCGATCGCGTTCGGCCGTCCAGATCACCGGATGCTCGATGCCCTTGGCTTCGTCATAGGCACGCGCGACGTTGAACGGCATGCAGTGTTCGTAAATCGCGTAACTGGAGAATTTCGGATCCATCGCCTCGCGAGCGGCGGCGAAGGCTTCCTTCAGCGAGAGGCCTTTTGCGACGCTCTTCTGCGCGGAGCCGTACAGCGTCGCAAGAAAATCGCGGGTGCCTTCGATGCCGGCCTGGACCTTGTCCGGGGTCGCGAGTGCCGCGCCACGGCCGGGCACCAGCGCGTTGGCCTTGAACTGCGCCAGCCGGTCCAGCGTCTTCGGCCAATCGGCGAGATGCGCATCACCGCAATAACAGGCCGAGTGATATTCCACGAGATCGCCGGAAAACACGACATTGGCATCCGGCACCCAGGCGATCACATCGCCCGCTGTGTGGCCGCGGCCGATATGCATGATCCGCACTTCGCGCTTGCCGAGCCAGACCGACATCTGCTGCTGGAAAGTAATGGTCGGCCAGGTCAGACCCGGGATCGACTCCACCGCACGGAACAAGCGCGGGAAGCGGCCGATCTCGGAATCCTTGTCCTGCTGGCCGCGTTCGACGATCAGGTCCCGTGTCGTATCGGACGCCAGAATTTCGGCATCGTCGTAGGCCGATGCGCCCAGCACGCGGACGGCGTGATAATGGCTGAGCAGCACATATTTGATCGGCTTGTCGGTGACCTTGCGAACCCGCTCGATGACTTCCAGCGCCATCACCGGGGTCGCCTGGGCGTCCACGACCATGACGCCATCGTCACCGATGATGATCCCGGAATTCGGATCACCTTCTGCGGTGAAGGCGTAAAGATCGCGACCGATTTCGTCGAACGAAATGGTCTTCTCTGCAGTGTCGCCCGTCGAGGCAAAGCCCTTGGCCATTGTCCACCCCGTGCCGCGCTTCCGCGGTCGCAATTGTTATTTGGAAGGAGCGTAGCGTACCACCTCCTGCTCGATCGTCCCAAAGATCGAGCGGCCGTCCTTGTCGTTCATCTCGATGCGAACCTTGTCGCCATATCGCAGGAACGGCGTCGACGGCTTGCCGTGCAGGATCGTCTCCACCGTGCGGATTTCGGCAATGCAGGAATAGCCGAGGCCGCCTTCGGAAATCGGCTTGCCGGGACCGCCATCCGCGTCGCGATTCGACACCGTACCCGCGCCGAGGATCGTGCCAGCGCCGAGCGGCCGGGTCCTCGCGGCATGCGCGATCAATGTCGGGAAGTCGAACGTCATATCGACCGCGCACATCGGCTTGCCGAACGGCTTGCCGTTGATGAAGCTCAGCAGCGGCAGATCGATCTTTGCGCCGTCCCAAGCCTTGCCGAGTTCATCCGGCGTCACCGCAACCGGCGTGAAGGCCGATGGCGGCTTCGATTGAAGGAAGCCGAATCCCTTCGGCAATTCGACGGGAACGATGTTGCGCAGCGTGACGTCGTTGACGAGCATGATCAGCCGGATCGCCTTCGCGGCCTCTTCCCGCGACGCGCCCATCGGCACGTCGCCCAGGATCACGACCACTTCGGCCTCAATATCCGCGCCCCAGGACTCGTCGGCGAGCGGGATCGGGTCGTGCGGCGCCATCGTGATATCGGAGATGCCCTGATACATCAGCGGATCGGTCCAGAACGACTCCGGCACCTCGGCGCCCCTCGCCTTCCGCACCAGCGCAACGTGGTTCACGTAGGCCGAGCCGTCGAGCCATTGAAACGCGCGCGGCAACGGCGACGCGGCCTTCGCGGGATCGAACGGCATATGCGCGATCCGGTTGGCCTCGAGCGCATCCGCGATCTCGGTCAGACGCGGTACCACCGCGCTCCAGTCGTCCAATGCGGCCTGCAATGTCGGAGCAACCGCGGACGCATCCGCGCAGCGCGACAGATCGCGCGACACAACGACGAGGCGGCCGTCGCGGCCGCTTTTCAGGGAAGCAAGTTTCATGTCAGCGCGGCTCGCGGCGGTTGGGATCGAAATGCTTCTTCAGGCCCTTCCAGCAGTCGATGTAATCGTCCTGCCGGGCCTCGTGTTCTGCCGCGTATTTGGTAACACGCTGACGGAAGCGCGTTTCAAACATAAAGGCCAGCGTGTTGGCAAGCTTCACCGGCTTCAGCTCGACATTGCTCGCCTGTTCGAATGCATCGACGTCCGGCCCATGCGGCAGCATCGTGTTGTGCAGCGAGAAGCCGCCGGGCACGAAACCTTCCGGCTTCGCATCATACACGCCGTATACCAGCCCCATGAATTCCGACATGATGTTGCGGTGATACCAGGGCGGCCGGAACGTGTTCTCGGCTACGCCCCAGCGCTCCGGGAAGATCACGAAGTCGATATTCGCCGTGCCCGGAGTTTCAGACGGAGAGGTCAGCACTGTGAAGATCGACGGATCAGGATGGTCGAACAGGATGGCGCCGACCGGCGAGAAATACCGCAGATTATATTTGTAGGGCGCATAATTGCCGTGCCACGCCACGACATCGAGCGGCGAATGCGGCATTCTGGTCTCGAACAACTCGCCGCCCCACTTCACGTACAGCGTGCAGGGCTCCTCGACATCTTCATAGGCTGCGACGGGCGTAAGGAAGTCGCGCGGATTGGCGAGGCAGTTGGCGCCGATTGGCCCGCGATCCGGCAGCGTGAAGGCGCCACCATAATTCTCGCAGACATAGGCCCGAGCCGGACCGTCCACGAGTTCGACGCGGAAGATGACGCCACGCGGGATCACGCAGATTTCGCCGGGCGCGATCTCGATCAGGCCGAACTCGGTGCGGAAGCGCAGATTGCCCTGCTGGGCGACAATCAGCATCTCGCCGTCGGCGTTGAAGAAATGCTCGCGCACCATCGACTCGGTGACGACGAGCACGTGCGCCGCCATGCCGCTCATCGACTCGCAGTCGCCGGCCACCGTGACGGTGCGCAACCCGGTGACGAAGGTGAGTTTTTCTTTCGGGATCGGCGTCGGGCTCCAGCGCAATTGCCCCAAAGTCAGATCGGTGTCATCGCGCTCGGGAGCCGTGCGGATGAGCCCCCGATCGATTTTCTTGAAGCGGCCGGTATGCCGCACGGTCGGACGGATGCGATAGAGCCAGGAGCGCTGGTTGGTCGCCTGCGGCGCGGTGAAAGGCGAGCCAGACAATTGCTCGGCATAGAGCCCGTAATTGATTTTCTGCGGCGAATTGCGGCCAACCGGCAGCGCACCGGGAAGCGCCTCGGTCTCGAACGAATTGCCGAACCCCGACATGTATTCGGCGGAATCGACCAGGGGTTCGGTGCGAATGCGGTCGGTGACCGCAGCCGGGGAAGCCTGACGTTTGACCCGCGGCGCGGAATCGATATCGGCCATCACGTATCCTCCCTGGTTGCGCACGCCATCCGTTTGCGGACGATCTGTCGGGTCGTCGCCTCGATAACCCTGCAATTGCAAATAGAAAACATAGTTACAGTCGCAACTAATGTCAATCGCACGCTCCGGTTCGGCTTTTTTTCCTTGTAACTGAGGACCGAACGGTCCATATGAGCGCCATACAGGTCGGCTCAATTCAGTGAGCCGCCCGCGGGCCGCGTGAACGAAAATCAGATTGCACCTCGTGCAGCGACTTTCGGCCCGCCAACACCCTCCCGATCACCGGCAGCCCTGACCACGCGGGATGTCTTTAAACCCCGCGCGTAGCGCCTGGCCTCGCGGTGAGGCCGGCGGAGCGTGCCGCATGAAAGAAACACTGTTTTGACAGCCTTCCTCGAACTTGGGCTCGCCGAGTCCATCACCCGTGCTCTCATTGAAGAGCGCTACGAAACCCCGACCCCCATTCAAGCGCAAACCATCCCCCACGTCCTCGCCGGGCGCGATGTCGTCGGTATCGCCCAAACCGGAACCGGCAAGACCGCGGCGTTTGCGCTGCCGATCCTGAACCATCTCGCCACCCATCCTCGCCGGCCCGAACGCAAGAGCTGCCGCATCCTGGTGCTGAGCCCGACGCGCGAATTGTCCGGCCAGATCATGGACAGCTTCCGGACATATGGCCGCCATCAGAAGGTCACCGTGAGTCTGGCCATCGGCGGCGTTCCTCTGGGCAGACAAGTCAGAGCTCTGTCGAACGGCTGCGATGTTCTGGTCGCAACGCCGGGCCGCCTGCTCGATCTTGTCAATTCGCGGGCACTGACCCTCGACAAGGTCGAAATCCTCGTCCTCGACGAGGCCGACCGGATGCTCGACATGGGCTTCATCCATGACATCCGCCGGATCGTTGCTCTTCTCCCGGCGGAGCGACAGACGCTGTTCTTCTCCGCCACCATGGCCCGCGAGACCGAAGACCTCGGCCGCATGATGCTTCGCGACCCCGCACGCGTTGCGGTGACGCCGCAAGCCTCGACGGCCGAGCGCGTGTCGCAGCGCGTCGTGCATATCGACAAGTCGGGCAAGTCGGGCCTCCTTGCCGAGCTGCTGCGAAACGAACCCATCGACCGCGCCATCGTCTTCACCCGGACGAAGCACGGCGCCGATCGCGTGGTGCGCCAGCTCGGACAGCAGGGTCTCGCCGCAGAAGCGATCCACGGCAACAAGTCGCAAGGCCAGCGCGAGCGGGCGCTCGCCGCCTTCCGCAACGGCAAGATCAAAACCTTGATCGCGACCGACATTGCCGCGCGCGGCATCGACGTCGATGGCATCACCCATGTCATCAATTTCGATTTGCCCAACGTGCCGGAAAGCTACGTCCACCGCATCGGCCGCACCGCGAGAGCCGGCGCCGAAGGCGTCGCGATCTCGTTTTGCGACCGCGAGGAGCGCGCCTATCTTCGCGACATCGAAAAGCTGATCCGCATGACGCTGCCATCGACGGACGGCCGGACCGGCCAGCCGATCGAGGCCAGCGCTGACCGGCCGGCACGCCAGGGCAAGGCCCAAGGCCGTGCTGCGGAAGGCCGTGCCGCGGAGGGCCGGTCTGCCGACAGCCGTTCTGCGGATGGCCAGCCGGGGCAAGCCAAGCCACGCAACCGCGCAGGCCAGCGCCGCCGCCGGCGCGAACGCGCCAATCAGGCGTCCGAGCAGGGGGCACGCCATCAGGGGCATGCCCGTGAAGCGTCCTTTGGCGGGTCGCAAGGATTGCCACAGGAAAGGGTTCCGGCCATGCCGAAAGCCAATGGCGAAACCGGCGACCTTGCGTTATCTTCCCTTGGATTCATGCAGGACCGCCGTCCCAGGCGCCGCGACACGCGGCGCGACGCGCAGGCCTCACGCTGATCCAGTTGCAGAAGGACTAGTGGATGTCGAAAGAAGAGATGCTCGAATTCGACGGCACCGTGACCGAGGTGCTGCCGGACGGGAATTTCCGCGTGAAGCTCGACAACGATCACGAGATCCTCGCCTATACTGCAGGCAAGATGCGCAAGTTCCGAATCCGCACCGGAGTCGGCGACCGCGTCATCGTGGAAATGTCGCCGTACGATCTGTCGCGCGGCCGGATCAGCTTCCGCCATCGTGGCAATGCCATGCCGGCGCCGCCGACCCGGCGGCAGACCTTCGTGCGCAAGCGCTAATAGGTCGTCGCGGCTGAAGCCCGCCTTTGGAAGTCATTGAGCCGCACGGCGCCCTCGCGCCGGGCGGCTTTTTCCTTCCCGGCCGGTCCCCCACGAAGAGTCCGGCATTGCCGCCGCAATCGCTCAAAACGCGCGCAAGGGCTTAACCGTCCGCTCAGCCCGACGGTCGGCTTTTCCAATCACGGTCTGCATCTTTGCGACGCCACCGCGTTATCGCCGAGCAGCGCGCGCCGCTCTCACCGCCGCTGCAGGCAATTGCGGGGAACGCCATGGAAGAGCGACGTCAGGCCAGCCGTTATGCGGCTTCGCAGAACGGTCGCATCATCTTCGGTGACGGCCATACGATCCCGTGCACCCTGCGCAACCTCTCGACCGATGGCGCCTGCCTGCAGGTCGAGGCGTTGGCTGCCGTGCCCCCTGTCGCGATCCCGGAGACATTCGACCTCGTCCTCGACGGCGACGAGCCCGAC
>NZ_DATMRX010000100.1:0-12206 GCF_035565855.1 Pseudorhodoplanes sp. | reverse complement strand
GCGCATAGCCGAAATCGACGCCGACGACCGGGATTCCCGCAGCACGCGCGACATGAATGTCGGTCTCGGAATCGCCGACCATGATCGCATGCGCGGCATCGCCGCCGGCGCGGGCGATCGTCAGCCGGAGCGCATCCGGATCCGGCTTTTTCACCGCGAACGTGTCCTGCCCGCAAATCGCAGCGAAGCGCGCAGTCAGTCCGAGTTTGTCGAGCAGGCGCACCGCAAGGGATTCGTATTTGTTGGTGCAGACCGCCAGCGTGAAGCCATGAGCGCTGAGACGATCGAGCGCGCCCGCCAGCCCCGGATAGGGCCGGGAGTGATCGGCGATGTGGTCCTGATAGCGTCTGATGTATCGCGCGAACAGCGCGTCCATCGCAGCCTCTCCGGGACATTGCCCGGATTCGGCGAGTGCTCGCTCAAGCAGCGCGCGAATGCCGCCACCGATCATTGACCGTGCGGTCTCGAACGGCACGACGGGAAAATTTTCGCTCTCAAGAACTGCATTGAGGGTGTGAATAAGGTCGGGTGCGGTGTCGACCAGAGTGCCGTCGAGGTCGAACACAACAATGGCGCGCGGGGGGGCGGTCAGCATCCGTCCGGGCTACGGTGTCGCTGCCGTGAAATCAAGGTTTCGGGACAGACCGGCCAGGGGGCTAGGTTCCGGGACGGAACGGGGGTAGACAGTCGGCCGGTTCGACTACACGGACATATCCCGCCCGCATGACCTCCGACGCCCTGAAAAGACAGGCGGCCGCCCGCGCCCTCGATTATGTCCGTCCCGGAATGCGGCTTGGCCTCGGCACCGGTTCGACAGCGCGTCATTTCGTCGAGCTTCTCGGCGAGCGGGTCCGGGCGGGCCTCGATGTGATCGGCGTTCCGACCTCGGAGGCGACCGAGGCCGATGCGCGGCGCGTCGGAGTGCCGCTGACGACGCTTGAAGAGACGCCACGGCTCGATCTGACCGTGGACGGCGCCGACGAGGTCGGCCCGGACCTCGCCTTGATCAAGGGCGGCGGCGGCGCTCTCCTGCGCGAAAAGATCGTGGCCTCCGCATCAGCGCACATGGTCGTGATCGCCGACGAATCGAAACTCGTGCGCACGCTCGGCGCCTTTCCCCTGCCGATCGAAATCGTCCCCTTCGGCATGGGCGCAACCGCGCTCGCGATCGGTGAGGCGCTGGAAAGGCTCGGCCTGCCTGCCAAGTTGAACACGCGGATGCGATCCGACGGCCACGCTTTTGTCACCGATGGCGGTCATCGCATCGTCGATGCACATGTTGGCCTCATTCCGGACCCTCACGCGCTCGCCCAAGCGCTCGTCGCCATTCCGGGGGTCGTCGAACACGGACTGTTTCTCCGCCTGGCCGGGACCGCCATCATTGCCGGCCCGTCCGGAATCCGCGTGATCGAACGGCACAGCGGATCGTGATATCTCAAAGACTGACAGGAGTTTTTTCCATGAGCGTTCAAGCGCTGGTACGTTGGGTCGCGGCTGGTCTTGCTGCACTGGTCGTTTCGGCAATGCCGATGGCAGCTTCCGCGCAACAGCCCAGCAAGAGCTCCATGGCGCTCGCCAACGAAATCCTCGACATCAAGGGTTCGCTGCAGATTTTCGAAACCGTGATTCCGGGCGTGGTCGAAAAGTCGAAGGCGACGCTGCTGCAGATGAATCCGAACCTGTTCAAGGACGTGGATGCCATCGGCAACGATCTGCGCAAGGAGTTTGCGCCGCGGCTCGCCGTGTTGCGCGAGGAGATCGCCAAGATCTACGCGACGCGTTTCACGGAGCAGGAGATGAAGGACACCATTGCCTTCTACAAGTCTCCGCTCGGCAAGAAAATCCTGACCGAGGAGCCCAATTTCGTCGATCGCTCGATGGCGGCCGCGCAGGACTGGGCGGTCAAACTCAATGACGAAGTCCTGCAGCGTTTTCGCGCCGAACTCAGAAAGCGCGGTCATCCGTTCTGATGTGACGCGGCACGGGCCCAGATGAACGACTTCGACGTCGATCTTTTCGTTATCGGTGCCGGCTCCGGCGGCGTGCGGGCTGCGCGCATTGCCGCCAATCATGGCGCCCGTGTCACGGTTGCCGAAGAATATCGGGTGGGCGGCACCTGCGTGATCCGCGGCTGCGTGCCGAAGAAGCTCCTCGTCTATGCCGCGCGCTTTGCCGACGATTTCGAGGACGCGGCGGGCTATGGCTGGACCGTGCCGAAACCGGTGTTCGACTGGCCGACGCTGATCGCCAACAAGGATCGCGAAATCGCACGCCTCGAGAGTGCGTATGTCGCCAATCTCGAGCGCTCCAAGGTCAAGATCGTCCGGAGCAGGGCGGTCCTTGAAGACGCCCATCGGGTGAGGCTGGTCGCGACCGGCGAGATCATTCGTGCGCGGACCATCCTGATTGCGACCGGCGGCTGGCCGCATCCCGGAGCCGATATCGCTGGCCTCGAGCATGTCATCTCGTCGAACGAGGCACTCGATCTGGAAGCCCTGCCGCGCCGCATCCTGATCCAGGGCGGCGGCTATATCGCGGTCGAGTTTGCGGGAATCTTCCGCGGTCTCGGCTCCGAGGTGACGCTGGTCTATCGCGGCGACAATATCCTGCGCGGCTTCGACGATGACGTGCGCGAACATCTGCGCACGGAGATGGAGAAGCGCGGCATCAGGATTCTGACGCGGCGGCTGGTGGAGGCCGTCGAGAAGGTCGATCACGGGCTGTGCGTGTCGCTGTCGGACCACGAAACGGTGATGGTCGACAAGGTGATGTTCGCGACCGGCCGCCGTCCGAACGTCGCGGGTCTCGGACTCGAACAGGCCGGCGTTGAGCTCAACGACAAGGGCGCGATCAAGGTCGACCGGTTTTCGCGCACATCGGTACCGAACATCTACGCGGTCGGCGACGTCACCGACCGCGTCAATCTCACCCCGGTCGCGATCCGCGAGGGTCACGCCTTCGCCGATACCGTGTTCGGCGGCCGCGAGACCGTGGTGGATCACTCGGACATTCCGACGGCGGTCTTTTCCGAACCGGAAGTCGGCGTGATCGGTCTCACCGAGACCGAGGCGCGCGAACGCTATCGCCATGTCGACATTTACAAGTCGAGCTTCCGTGCGATGAAGATGACGCTCGCCGGCCGCGACACGCGCTGCTTCTTCAAGCTCGTCGTCGACGGCGAAAGCGACCGGGTGCTCGGCTGCCACATCGTCGGCCCGGATGCGGGCGAGATGATCCAGCTGGTCGGGATCGCCATCAAGATGAACGCCACCAAGGCCGATTTCGACCGGGTCATGGCCGTTCATCCGACCGCCGCCGAGGAACTGGTCACGATGCGGACCAAGGCCGCGAGCTATGTCCGCGAGGCCGCGGAATAGGGCGGGCCCCCGGCCTGTCCATTTGGGGCGACCGGGCCTCTTGTCCGACTCCGTCTTGTGGTAGGGAACTTTGACCCTTGATCGGGGTCGGTGTGTCGCGGAGAACCATGCGGCAGCGAATTCAGAGCCGACTGCTCGGCTGGCATGCGGTGGTGATCGCGGTCTGCTCGGTCACGGCCCTTGCCGCCTATGCGCAGGGCGGCACGCCGCCGGGCGATCTCGACAAGCTCACGCAGCGCGAGATTGTCGTCGGCACCAAGGAAGCCGCTCCCTTCTCCATGAAGTCGCCGTCCGGCGAATGGAGCGGGATCAGCGTCGATCTCTGGCGTCGCATCGCGGACAAGCAGAATCTCAAATACCGCTTCCAGGAAGAGGACAGCGTTCCCGCGCTGATCGATGCGGTCGCGAAGGGCAAGGTCGACATAGCGGTGGCGGCGCTGACCGTGACCGCGGGACGCGAGGAGGTCCTCGATTTCACCTCCGCATTCTACGGGACCGGGCTCGGCATCGTGGTGCCCGCGAGCGGCCTTGTTGCAAGCTGGGCGCCGGTGATGCGGGCACTGACCTCGTTCAGCTTTCTGCAGGCGGTGGTGGCGCTGATCGGGCTCGCACTGCTGGTGGGGCTCGTCGTCTGGCTCCTGGAGCGCCGCCACAACGAGGAATTCGGCGGGAGTGTCACGAAGGGTCTGAGCTCCAGTGTGTGGTGGACGACGGTCGCCATGACCCAGCGCGGCATTGGCCACCAGGGACCGCGGACGGTGCCCGGCCGCTTCGTCGCCATGCTCTGGATGGTGGGTTCAATCATCGCCATTGCGGTGTTCACCGCAGGCATCACGTCGGCGCTGACCGTGCGTCAGCTGCAAGGCACCGTCGCCGGTGTCACGGACCTGTCGAAGGTGAAGGTCGGGGCCGTCAGCGGTTCGTCGACGGAGGACACGCTCACGAGGCTGCGCATCCGCTTCGACAGCTATCCGACCGCGAAGGACGGGCTTCAGGCGGTCCGCGATGGCAAGCTGGACGCCTTCGTCTATGACCGGCCGCTGCTCGCCTGGCTCATCAACGAGGATTTCGGGTCGCGGGTCCAGCTGCTCGACGTGACCTTCGACCAGCAGCATTATGCCTTTGCGCTTCCGCCCGGCAGCCCGCTCCGCAAGCCGATCAGCGTCAGTCTTCTGAACGAGGTGCGCAGCACCTGGTGGGGCGATACGCTGTTCCGCTATCTCGGCAACAAGAGCCAGTAATCGGGTGTGGCCTTGCCCCGAGGCGGTTGAACCGGTCTGCCAGGCTGCGCGACTGATCCCGGCAGCTATGTCCGCGATCACGCGATCGGGTCGTCTGCCGTGATGGCGAAGGCGGGAAAGTCCCGCTATAAGGCGCCCGAGAGACCATGAGGCGGCCGGAAGCCGCGGGAGTTGGAGTTATGGCCGAGCGTTGGACGCCCGACAGCTGGCGCAAGAAGCCGATCGTGCAGGTGCCGGATTATCCGGACAAGGCGGCCCTCACGGCCGTGGAGAAGCAGCTCGCAAGCTTTCCGCCGCTGGTTTTTGCAGGTGAGGCCCGCAACCTGAAGAAGGCGCTGGCGCGCGTATGCACCG
Organism: Pseudorhodoplanes sp.; assembly: GCF_035565855.1. Lineage (GTDB taxonomy): Bacteria > Pseudomonadota > Alphaproteobacteria > Rhizobiales > Xanthobacteraceae > Pseudorhodoplanes. The sequence goes on along the minus strand of NZ_DATMRX010000100.1, from coordinate 7,234 downwards.
GCGATGCTTTCCTGCTGCAGGGCGGCGATTGCGCCGAAAGCTTCGCCGAGCATGGCCCCAACAACATCCGCGATTTCTTCCGCGTCTTCCTCCAGATGGCGGTGGTGCTGACCTTTGCCGGCGGCTCGCCCGTGGTGAAGGTCGGACGCATCGCCGGTCAGTTCGCCAAGCCGCGCTCCTCGCCGACCGAGAAGCGGGGCGACGTCGAGCTGCCGAGCTATCGCGGCGACATCATCAACGGCAACGACTTCACGCCGGAAGCGCGCATTCCCGATCCGCGCCGGCAGATCGAGGCCTATCGCCAATCGGCGGCGACCCTCAACCTTTTGCGCGCCTTCGCCCATGGCGGCTACGCCAATCTCGCGACCGTGCATCAATGGATGCTCGGCTTCGTCAAGGATTCGCCGCAGGCCCGCCGCTACGCCGAACTGGCGGATCGGATTTCCGAGGCGCTCGGCTTCATGCGCGCCTGCGGTCTCGATCTCTCGAGCCATCCCGAATTGCGGACGACCGACATCTATACGAGCCACGAGGCCTTGCTGCTCGGCTTCGAGGAGGCGATGACGCGCGTCGATTCAACGAGCGGCGACTGGTACTGCACGTCCGGTCACATGGTCTGGATCGGCGATCGCACCCGCCAGCCCGATCACGCGCATGTCGAATTCTGCCGCGGCATCAAGAACCCGATCGGCCTGAAATGCGGACCCTCGCTCAAGCCCGATGAGCTGATCCGCCTGATCGACATCCTCAATCCCGACAACGAGCCGGGGCGTCTGACGCTGATCGGCCGTTTCGGCGCCGAGAAGGTCGGCGAGCATCTGCCGGCGCTGATCCGTGCGGTGCAACGCGAAGGCAAGGCGGTGGTCTGGTCCTGCGATCCGATGCACGGCAACACCATCAGTTCGGTGTCGGGCTACAAGACGCGGCCGTTCGACCGGATCCTCAACGAGGTGAAGGAGTTCTTCGCCGTCCATGCGGCCGAAGGGACTTATGCCGGCGGCGTGCATCTGGAGATGACCGGCCAGAACGTGACCGAGTGCACCGGCGGCGCCCGCGCGATTACCGATGCGGACCTGAACGATCGTTACCACACCTTCTGCGATCCGCGCCTCAACGCCGAACAGTCGATCGACATGGCGTTCCTGGTTGCGGAATTGCTGAAGAAGGAGCGCGACGCGCAGGCCAGGCCGATGCCCGCAGTCGCCGGGCTGTAACGGCGAAAATCGGGTTTGCGTCTCAGAGACAAGCGGACCACGCGCATGTCCCGCGTGGCCGCGTTGCCTTTCGCCGCATGCTGAAGAAAGGATTGACGCGGAAACCCCTTGATTTGCAGCGGTTTTCGACGGCGTCCCGCAGCGGTTGCGCGCAAAATTTTCCCGCTGTTAACGCTGCACATGAGCGCTGCGCCTTGCTGGCGGGGCGGAAAGGAATTGCAGACAATTTGAATCGATATTGGCTGCAGATGCACGGGCAACGTGCACGGTCCTGCAGGGGGCGTCATCGTGGCTCAGAGAAATTCTCGAGCCATGCGGGTTCTGCGATCGCGATCATGCTGGCCATGATCGCGATCGCGAACGCCGGACCAGAGATCCGATCGACATCGTTGAGCCGCAAGCGCCGCCCGCCGCGCGCCGCCAAGGCGTATTCAATTCGCAGAAGCAGCCGCTCTCTCGCCGTCATCGCCCGCGCAAGCGGGCGATCCGGCGGACACGACCGTTTCGAGAGTTTCCTGGATGCCGCGCCTTCGCAGGGCATGACAAGAATTGAGCGATGCGATTCGGATTTTTGAGATTAAGGTCCGGCGAGGGGAGGGCGCGTGATGCAGCGGATCTGGCGGGCGACACTCAACACCATGAACGGTCTGCGGGCCGCAACGGCGAGCGAAGCCGCCTTCCAGCAGGAATTGTTTGCGCTCGTGCTCGCGGTGCCGCTTGCAGTCTTTGTCGCGAGCAGCCTCTGGATGGCGCTCGCTCTCATTGCCGCGGTGCTGGCGGTGATGATCGCCGAGTTGCTCAACACCGCCATCGAGAAACTCGCCGACCGGATCACGCTGGAGCACGACCCCGTCATCGGCCGCGTGAAGGACATGGGGTCGGCGGCCGTCGGATTGACGCTCCTGGTCGCGGGCGCGGTCTGGCTTCTGGCGATTTTCGAGCGGGTCGCGGAACTCCTCCGCTAGGCTCGCATTGCGGGTTGCGGCCGGACCGGGCTATGCACAGGACATGAACAATCGTCCCGTCGATACGCTGGCCATCGCCCTAGCCCAGATCAATCCCGTCGTCGGGGACGTGACCGGCAACGCGGCCAAGGTGCGCGCGGTGCGCGATCGGGCGAGGCACGCCGATCTGATCCTGTTCCCGGAATTGTTCATCGCCGGCTATCCGCCGGAGGATCTGGTGCTGAAACCGGCATTCCAGGCCGCCTGTCGCGCCGCGATCGAGGACCTCGCGCGCGAGACGGCCGACGGCGGCCCGGCGATGATCGTCGGCACGCCCTGGCTCGACGGCGGCAAGCTGTATAATGCCGTCGCCCTTCTGGATCGCGGACGGATCGCGGCGCTCCGCTACAAGGTCGATCTTCCGAATTACGGCGTGTTCGACGAGAAGCGCGTCTTCGCCATAGGTCCGCTGCCGGGTCCGGTGAATTTTCGCGGCGTGCGGCTCGGCGTGCCCATCTGTGAAGACATCTGGGGCCCGGAGCCGGCCGAGTGCATCGCCGAGACCGGCGGCGAAATCCTGCTTGTGCCGAATGGCTCGCCATACCGGCGCGGGGTGGTGGACCAGCGTCTCAGCGTCGCTGTCGCGCGCGTCAAGGAAACCGGGTTGCCGCTGATCTATCTCAATCAGATCGGCGGACAGGACGAACTGGTCTTCGAAGGCGCCTCGTTCGTTTTGAATGCGGATGCGTCGCTGGCGGTGCAGCTCCCGGCCTTTTCGGAAGCTTTGGTCACAACGCATTGGCGGCGCAGCGGGGACGGCTGGCATTGCGAGCCCGGCGAGATTGCACAGCTCCTGTCGCAGGAGAAGGCCGATTACACCGCCTGCATGCTGGGCTTGCGCGATTATGTCGGCAAGAACGGCTTTCCGGGCGTGGTGCTTGGACTTTCGGGCGGGATCGATTCCGCTCTGGTCGCTGCGTTGTCGGTCGACGCGATCGGGCCGGACCGCGTGCGCACCGTGATGCTGCCCTACAAATTCACTTCGCAGGATTCCCTGAAGGATGCGGCGGCCGCCGCGAAAGCGCTTGGTGTCCGATACGACATTTTGCCCATCGAGCCTGCGGTCACAGGTCTGGAGAAATCGCTCGAGCCGCTGTTCGCAGGCCTGCCGCGCGACGTAACCGAAGAAAATCTTCAGGCGCGTGCGCGCGGCACCATCATCATGGCGCTCTCGAACAAATACGGTCTGATGGTCGTGACCACCGGCAACAAGTCGGAGATGTCGGCCGGCTACGCAACGCTGTATGGCGACATGAATGGCGGCTTCAATCCGGTCAAGGATCTCTACAAGACCGAAGTCTATCGCCTGTCCCGGCTGCGCAATGTCTGGAAGCCAGAAGGCGCCCTTGGTCCGGACGGCGTCGTCATCCCCGAAAACATCATCACCCGTGCGCCGACCGCCGAACTGCGCGAAAACCAGAAGGATCAGGATTCGCTGCCGCCCTACGACATCCTCGATGACATTCTGGAGCGGCTGGTCGAGAAGGAGCAACCGATCGCCGAGATCGTTGCGGCTGGCTTCGATGCCGCGACCGTGACGCGGGTCGATCGCATGCTCAATCTTTCCGAATACAAGCGCCGCCAGGCCGCGCCCGGCGTCAAGGTGACGTTGCGCGGGTTTGGCCGCGATCGTCGCTATCCGATCACCAACAAGTTCCGCGATCCGGGTACGCCTCTGCCAAAGCCGGATACCGCACTTGTCAGCGGCACCCCGACGGCGTCCGAATCCATCGACTTCTGATCTTCAACGCCGGGCGCGTGGCGCAGGCGGTTTTGCGGGGAGCAGCACGCCCCCGCGACGACGTTTGCTAAACGCGCAGCCGTCAATCGGTCGGCAGGAATTTCGGTCCGACCGAGCGGATCGGTTTCTTCGGTGCGTTCGGGTCAACCGGCTCGGGCGGTGGAGCTGGAGCTGCCGCGGCGGTCGACGCCGGCGCGCCCTTTTTCTGCGAAGACTGACCGGGCGGCAGGATCGGGCGGCCCTTGGCATCGCGCGGCGCATTCATGATCTTCGCGCGCTCTTCGGTGACGACGATGTCGCCCTGACCGGGAGCCGTAGGCGCGTTCGGATCATCCTTGACCGCGTTGGCCCAGCTCTCGCCGGGCGCCTTGCAGGTGCAGGAGGCGTCCCAGGACGTCTTGTATTTGAAGGCGTTCGGAATCTGCGTGTAGAGCTGTCCGGTATTCGACACCGCCTGGTTCATGTCCTCGCCAGGATTGCGATGTGAGAACAGCATGACCTCGGCCGCGGGACACATGCGCTGACAGGTCATTTCGTCCTCGTGGAACCGGTCCTGCGAGGTCGAGAACGAGATCGGGAAGAAGTAGCCGTCACAGGTCCGCACGCAGACGGTGCGGTATCCGCTGCCCATCCCGGTATCCTGTTCGGGCGCGGAGGTCGAACCCGGTCCGCCGAACAATTGCTCGAAGAAATTGCCGGGCGCGGCGCGTGCGGCCTGCGCCGCCTGGGCGCGATATTGCGGTCCGCAATCGTTTTGCGCGAGCGCGTTCAGCACGGCTCGGCGCTGACCCTCGCGCTGCATGTTCGTGTTGGCGCCCTGGAGCTGCTGCAGGTCGCCTTGCGCGCGGGCAAGGTTCGCCCGCATCTGCTGAATCCGGGTGTTGAGGGGGCCGCATTGCTCGGCCCGCCCGAGGCCGCCGAAGAGCTGGAAAAATCCGCTCTGCTCACAGCCCTGCCGACGGGCCTGAGCCTCGGTCCGATCGAGTTCGGCCTGCTGGCGGCCAATCGTCTCCTCCATGCGCCGAATCTGATCCGCTCTGGCCGAATCGGCGCCGGATCCAAGCGCGGCAAGCTGGGCTTCCAGCCGCTGGCAGCTTTGGTCGCGGCCGCTGATCGTCGCGCCGGACGGCGGATAGGCGGGCGGCGGCAATGGTTGTTGGGCAGTTGCAGACGAAAGGCTGGCGGCAAGCGCCAAGGCTGCGAGACCGCAAGGACGGACTAGACGTGTCATGAATTCCCCACCGACCGCGAGACCCTTGCCCCGGAAATGCGGCGACGGGATGGTTATCAAACCCGAATTAGCGCCGTAAACCCGCAAAAAACTCTAGAGAAGCTGTCGCGGCTCGGGCTCTCCCTCGTCCTCAGGCAGGGCGACGTTGCGGGCGTCCATCGCCTCCTGCCGGAGGTTCCAGATGATGCCGGCGAGGATGATCCCCGCACCCACGAACACCAGCGCGTCCACGGATTCGCCGAAGAACAGGTAGCCCACCAGAGCGATCAGCGGAACCCGCAGGAAGTCGAGCGGGATCACCAGACTGGCATCGCCGTAGCGGAACGCACGCGCCATGCAGTAATGCGCAAAGAGGCCCGCCGTGCCGACGCCAATGATCGGCAGGATTTGCCAGGACTCCAGGCGCAGGACGAACAAGGGATCGCTCCCGGCCAAGGCCATCGGGAACTGGAGGAGATTCATCCAGAACACGATGCCGAAGGTCGTTTCGGTCTTGGTCATCTGCTTGGTGGCGACGTTGAACACCGCATAGAAGAACGAGCAGAGCAGGACCAGGATCGAGGCCGGCTGAAACGCGATGAGTCCGGGCCGCAGGATGACGAGGCATCCGATGAAGCCGAGGATGATCACCACGATGCGGCCCGTTGTGAGCTTTTCGCCAAGCGCCACCACCGCAAGGATCAGCGCCCAGACCGGCAGCGTGAATTCGAGTGCGAAGACGGTCGCGAAGGGCAGGAGCGTCAGCGCGGTCGCCCAGCAATATTGCCCCGCGAAGTGCACTGCCGAGCGGAAGAAATGCATCGGGATGCGCCGCGTGCGAAGGGCCGGCCACAGCCCCGGACGCATCAGAAGGATCGAGGAGAGGATCAACAGCGCGCCGAAACCGCGAACCGCGAGAATCTCGAACACGGTCAGCTTCCCGGCCAGAAGGCGGATCGAAATCGCCATGACCGAGAAGGACATTAGCGTGCCGGTCATCCAGAGGATGACGCGAACAATGTTCTGTTGCGGCACGTGCGGGTTCGCCTGTTGTTGACCGGCGACGCCTATTCGGCGTCCGGCTGGTTTTCGGGCTTCGCCTTCTCGAAGGCCTCGAGTTTCGCACAGGCGGCGTCGACCGCCAGGATTTTCGGGAACCGGTCGAGCGGCGTCTTGAACCGGCGCGCATTGAAGATCTGCGGGATCAGGCAGACATCGGCCATGGTAACCCGCGATCCGAATGCATAGGGGCCGGGTTTCAACAGCGGCTCGATCGCCTCGAAGCCGGCGATCACCCAGGAGCGATACCAGTCGTCGACCGTCGCCTGGTCATGGCCGAGCTTTTTCAGGGCATTCAATGTCACGAGATTGTTCAAGGGGTGAATGTCACAGGCGATGATCTCGCAGACGGCGCGCACATGCGCGCGCTCCAGGGCGTCGACGGGCAACAGGGCCGGGTCCGGACACACCTCTTCCAGATATTCCATGATTGCGAGCGACTGGATGATGGTCTCGCCGTTCGACAGCGTCAGCGCGGGAACCCGCATCTGCGGATTGATGGCGCGGTATTCCGGCGTCAGGTGCTTGCCGCCATCGCGCGTGAGATGAATCGATACCGTCTCGTAGGGCTGATCTTTCAGATTCAACGCGATGCGCACCCGATAGGCTGCGGATGAGCGGAAATAGCCATACAGTTTCACGGTGTCCCCCGGCGGCAAACGGCAAGTGTTGCGCGAACAAACTTGAAGCCGCCCGGCTTGTCCAGTCCCGGCCCCGCGATGCCGCTATGCGCTACCTGTCGGGATCGGCGATGGCCTGTTCCGCCAGCGGCTTTGCTCGCTTGATCAGCTGCTGCAATGCGCGCGCGAATGCTTCGCGATCCGCCGGGTCGATCGCCTCGGTGAGGTGCCGGGCGAAATCGATCGCGCCGGGAGCGAGGTCGTTGTAGATCGCGCGCCCTTCGGGCGTCAGCGACAAGAAGGCCTCGCGCAGGTCGGACCGATTGACGCGGCGCACAACGAGGTTGCGTTTCTCAAGCAGCGCCACCGCACGCGACACCTTGGTC
>NZ_DATMRX010000099.1:0-7244 GCF_035565855.1 Pseudorhodoplanes sp. | reverse complement strand
TCAAACGCGCGCCACGTGAACTCGCGATCGCTCTTGGCGACGCAGTCAGAACCGGCGCTCTTATCCCCGTCTCAAGTGATGCGAGCGCGTTTTATTCTTTTTGGATCGATTTTCTGCGCTCATGCGAGGCGCGCGCATTGTCACGCAGATTGCGCGCGAAAGCCAATGCAAAACGTCGTCCTCAAATTTCGCTGACGGCAGTGACCTGCGCGTTTGCTTTGAAGAACGCACGGCGTGCACGGCAAATCAGGCGCCGCCCCGCACCACGCAGCGGAAGCCCACATGGCTTGTGGAGGTATCGACCGGCTCCGCGTGACGCGCTGCAGGGCGATATCGCCGGCAATAATTCGGCGCGCACAGATGCGAGCCGCCCTTGAGAACCTTTCGCGGGATTTTGACCTGCGGCTGGCATGGATCGTAACTCTGGTCTTCGCGCGGGCCGCGCGGATTGTCGGGGATGCAGCAGGCCTTCTGCGCATCGGCCTCATGGCCGGCGACAAACCAGTCCGACGTCCATTCCCAGACATTGCCGATCATGTCATGGAGGCCGTAGCCATTCGGCGGAAAAGCGGTGACCGGAGAGGTGCGCGTGAAGCCGTCCTCCGCCAGATTTTCGTGCGGGAAATGGCCCTGCCAGGTATTGGCGCGATGTTCGCCGCCGGGCCTGAATTCATCGCCCCACGCATAGTCCGCGCCGTCAAGGCCGCCGCGGGCCGCGAACTCCCACTCCGCTTCGGTCGGCAGATCCTTGCCCGCCCAGCGCGCATAGGCGAGCGCGTCCGCATAAGCGACATGCACCACCGGGTGATTGTCGAGACCGTTGATGTTGCTCTTCATCCCGTAAGGATGACGCCAGTCCGCGCCCTTCAGAAATGTCCACCACTGGCTCCAGTCCTTCAGATTGACCGGATGGGCCGGCGGCGAGAAGACCAGCGAACCGGCATAGAGCATGTGCGGCAGCGCGCCGGGATATCCTTCGGATCGGGCGGGATTTCCGCAACGGTGACATGGCCGGTCGCCTTGACGAAATCTCTGAACTGCCGGTTCGTTACCGGCGTTCGGTCGATGCGGAAGGCATCGACGCTGACGCGATGCACGGGCGCCTCTTCCGGATAATGCCGGTCCGAGCCCATGCGAAAGGTGCCGCCGTCGATATGCACCATGGCGCCGGATGCGGCTGTGTCCGGCGACACAGGTGCTGCGATCATTTCCGCCATGCCCGGTCTCCCTGCATGCGTGACATCGCATTCGCGCGCCATGCCCGCCGGAATGTGCGCCCGCGGCAGCGGCCTTCTCACCATACCAGACCGGCAAGAATGCGCGAGCGGCGCGAAGGTCACGTTTGAAGGAGAGGCCGAACGCAGCTATATGACCGGCCGGCGGCTATCGCGCCGGCGAGGCGCTTTAAGGCCCCGTAGCTCAACTGGATAGAGCATCGGATTTCTAATCCGGCGGTTGGGGGTTCGATTCCCTCCGGGGTCGCCATTCGTCGAGGCTTTGAGCAAGGTTCAGCGGCCAGGCGCTGTTCAGACGCAAATACTTCCGCTTCGCGGCGAACGAACAAGGCCGAAAGCGCGTCCGCCCCCCTCCCCGATGTCGGAAAATTGAGAAGCGCGGCAGGAGGATTCATCCGAGCGCCGGGGTTTGTGTTGAACGGGCGCAAGCAGGAGGAACCATGAAAACCGGGCTTGCACTTTGCGTAGTGGCAGGACTCGCAATTTTGTGCGCAGGCGCGCCGGCGCAGACCAGCATCGCAACGATTAGCGCCGCGAGCGCGCAGACGACCGAATGGTCCGCCGTGAAGACGCGCCACCATGTGCACGTCCACAAGCGGCAGGTTCACGTCTATCGGAAACCTTCTTACGTCTATCGCGCGCCATCCTATGGTCGCGTCGGCGATCCGTCGCTCGGGCCCGATGGACGGCCCTATGCGCGGCCGCATGACCTGGGCGGCTGCATCTTCGACGAGGGCTACGGGCGCTTCTCCGCCTGTCCGAACCGGTAGGCGCCCCCCTATTCCGCCAGCATCACCACGGCCTCGACCTCGAACAGCGCACCCTCGAGCGCGAATTTCGAGATCTGGACCGTCGTCGAAGCCGGTGGCGCCGACACATTGACGTATTTGTCGCGCACCTCGCGCAGGATCGGCAGGTGCGACATGTCGGCGAGGTAATTGTTGAGCTTGACGATGTCGGGAAAGCCTGCGCCCACCGCTGCGAGCGCGAGCCTGATATTCTCAAAGGCCTGCGTCGCCTGCGCGCGGAAATCGCCCGCCGCGCCGACCAGTTTGCCGTGCGCGTCAAGCCCGAGCTGGCCCGCGATATAGGCGATTCGCCCAGGTCCCTTGACCTCGACCACATGGGTGTAGCCGGGCGGCTTGTAGAGCGTCGGCGGATTGAGAAAGCGCGGCTGTGCCATCGGAACCCTCCCCGGCGGTCATTTATTGTTGTTGGTTAGATTGTTGTTCGGTCGCCGCGCATCGGGCACGGCACACCGTTTATCGACAGGCAAAGCAGAGCGGAGCGAGCCTGAGGCTTTGGCCCCCCTCAGGCAGCAATCAATGCGTCCACAACCCGCGGCGCTGGTAGGCGAAGTTGTCGGCATAGGCGATGGTCCGCCGCGCCGGCTCCTTCGGCTCGAACACCTGATACGGAATACCCTCGCGCTCGCAATAGGCGATCGCCTCCTCACGGGTGGCAAAGCGAAGCCGGACCTGGCTCTTCATGTCGGTCGACGAGGTCCAGCCCATCAGCGGCTCAACCACGCGCGGCGCCTCCGGCTCGAAATCCAGCACCCAGTCCTTGGTCTTGGCGGTACCCGACTGCATCGCCGTCCTGGCGGGCTTGTAGATCCGTGCGGTCATCCGAGGTCCCCCTCTCGTACCCGGCGAACAATGGTCGGGGCAGCAGGATTTGAACCTGCGACCCTCTGCTCCCAAAGCAGATGCGCTACCAGGCTGCGCTATGCCCCGATCCTGCCGGCTTGGGCGCATGAATAGGGATTTTGCGAGGGACCCGCAAGTCGCAGCCGGGGCTGCCCAAGGGGTGGCTTTATCGGCCAGAGAAAAGCGGATGGGCGACCTTGTCGCCGGCGGCAATACCGAGCTTTTTGGCAGTCCCGCCAATCACCTCCAGGACCCCGCGGACGGGCCCGCCGGACGGTATGGTCTTCTCGGAGAGCGGTTCGGTGTTTTCGGCGATTCGTCGGATCGTGCCGTCGGCGTTGATGAACAGCATGTCCAGCGGGATGTAGGTGTTGCGCATCCACATCGAGACGTCCTGGTCGGGCTTGAAATCGAACAGCATGCCCTTCCCCTCCGGCAGCTCTTTCCGGAACATCAGGCCCTTCTGCCGTTCCTCGTCGGTCCGGGCGAGCTCGACGCTGAAGACGTGGACGCCGTTCTTGGTGACGATCTCGAGGGTCGTCTCGTCGGCAGCCCTGGCGGCCAGCGATACCGTCAAAAACAATGCGGCCAGCGCCATGAGGGCAAGCCGCGACAGCAGATTCGAATGGGAATTGTCCAAGCCAGCCACCCTGCCGCGTATCATGGACGCCAGACACCGCCTGACGCCGGGATGTTTTGCGGCGATCAGTCTAGTGAGAGGCGGGTCCGTGCGGTCCGCCGTCCGGCTGCACTTCCGCAGCCATCATACCCTTCGGACCCGGTCCGAAACGCACCAGCACGGTCTGGCCGGGGCGGAGTTCGGTCATGCCATAGCGGCGAAGGGTTTCCATATGGACGAAGATGTCCGGAGTTCCGTCGCCGCGGGTCAGGAAGCCGAACCCGCGCAGGCGATTGAACCATTTGACCACGGCACGCTCAAGTCCCGAGGTGGGCGTGACGGTGACGTGGGTGCGCGGCGGCGGAAGCTGTGCAGGATGGATCGCCGTCGACTCATCCATCGAGAGGATGCGGAAAGCCTGCATGCCTTTCGGCCGGGCAAGCGCCTCGCAGACGATGCGCGCTCCTTCGTATGCAGTCTGAAAGCCATCACGACGCAGACAGGTGACGTGCAGCAACACGTCAGCAGACCCGTCATCGGGAACGATGAATCCGAATCCCTTCGAGACGTCGAACCATTTGATGGTGCCCGTGATCTCAATCAGGTTGGCGGCGGATTCGTCCGACACCCCTTCATGACGATCTGGCCTCAGATCGTAGCCTGCACCGGACAACTTTGGCCCCATCTCGCCGGACGCCATGACCGCCGCGCCGCCGCTTTCTCTAGCGTCTCTTTCGGACGCTTGAAACGAATCTCTTTGATTCAAGAGTAACACTGGCGCCTGTTTGTAAAAGGGGAAAATGCGGGCTGCAAACGTTTACCGAAGGGCCTGTGCAAAAGTTGACTCGATGCGAATCAGTGCGCAATCAGCGGCGCCAATGCATCTCCGATGTCGTGACGTATCACCAGATCGGCAATCGAATCAAAGTCGGTCGGCTCACGATTGATAATGACGAGTTGAGCCCCGCTCTTTTTCGCCTGCAGTGGAAAACCCGCAGCCGGCCAAACGACCAGAGAAGAGCCGATCGCGATAAAAAGGTCGCAATCCGAAGCCCATTCCTGGGCGCGTCGCATCGCTTCCTCCGGCATGGCCTGCCCGAACGAAACCGTCGCCGTCTTGATATAGCCGCCGCATTCGCAATCCGGAGCGTGGCCGCTCGCTTCGAAACGATCGCGAATATCGGGCAATTCATAGCGCTTTGCGCATTCGAGGCATGTTGCGAAAGTCGTATTGCCGTGAAGCTCGATCACGGCTTCGTGCGGAACTCCCGCCGCCTGATGCAGATTGTCGATGTTCTGTGTGATCACACCCGGAGTCTTACCAGCACGATAAAGTGATGCGAGCGCGAGATGCCCGCGCGTCGGCTTCGCCTTGCCGAAATAATCTTCCATCGCGAAACGTCGCCGCCATGCCTCGTCCCGCATTTCGCTGCTGGCCATGAACACGTCGAAGGGGATGGGCTGGGTTTTTGTCCACAATCCACCGGGCGAACGAAAGTCCGGTATCCCACTTTCGGTTGATATCCCTGCGCCGGTGAAAGGGACGACGCGCTCCGAATTTTCGATCATCGCGCGCAATGCCGCTGTCGCGGTCTGCAGGTCGGGGGCGATCATCGCGCAGGCCTTTTGTTATCCAACCAATAATCTTCGAGAGAATTATTGCCCGCCCCCATCCTGGCGCGCAACGTTCCGACCTCGCATCACTCGCTCCAACCTGATAGACGCTGCCCATCACGGACGACAGGAACCGGAACGATGCGCTATCTGCACACCATGCTGCGCGTACGCGACCTCGACGCCGCGCTCGACTTCTACTGTAACAAGCTTGGCCTGAGGGAATCCTTCCGTCGCGAGGATCCGAACGGCCGCTATACGCTCGTCTTCCTCATGGCCCCCGGCGACCACGCCTTGATCGAGCAATCGAAGCGGCTCGGGCGACCGGGCCCGCTGCTCGAGCTCACCTATAATTGGGACACCGAGGATTACGGCGAGGCGCGACATTTCGGTCACCTCGCCTTCGAGGTCGACAATATCTACGACACCTGCGAGCGCCTGATGAAGGGGGGTGTCACCATCAACCGGCCGCCGCGCGACGGTCAGATGGCCTTCATTCGCTCGCCGGACCGGCAGTCCATCGAGCTCCTGCAAAAGGGCAATGCCCTTCCGCCCAAGGAACCCTGGGCGTCGATGCCCAATACTGGGCATTGGTAGCCATTTTTGGCGGGACGCAAGGCGCGCCTTGCCTCCCCGCGCAAGCCTCACTATACAGGCCCGGCCTTCACCGGCCGGTCAGCGCCCATCGTCTAGCGGTCTAGGACGTCGCCCTTTCACGGCGAAAACAGGGGTTCGAGTCCCCTTGGGCGCGCCAGTTATTTCAATGACTTGGCCGAATCGGGCAGCGCCACATCGGTGCGGCTGGCTTGGTGCCTCATATGGCTGGCGCGCTCTCGGCACAAACCACGCCCCGCATCAAACTCCCCTCGAAGAATACGAGCGCGCAGCGTGGCCTGGCTCAGGGTTTCATGTAGGTCACGCCATCCTTCTTGATTGAAAAGCGCATCAAGTCTTCTGCGATGACCATGGGACCCTGGTAGTTTTTCTTGGCCCGCTCCTCCACGTCGGCCTCGGTCGGTGCCGGGATTTTGCCGTCGGTGAGCAGAACGATGTGGTAGAGCGCCGCCATCTTCGGCTTGGTCCGCGCGAAGACCGTTCCCACTTCTTCAGGCTTTGTGTGGTGGGCGATGATGTATCGAACCGGAACCGACTTCTCCAGCAACTCATCCTTTGCCATAGCGGCCTGATGAATCAGCAGATCGGTCCCGGTGGCGTGCTTGATGAGGTTTTCCGAGAATTTCGTGTCTCCCGAAAGGACGACGGAGCGACCATCGTAGTCCACGCGAAACCCGAAGCAGGGCTTGATGAGCTCGCCATGATCGACCTCGAAGGCGGTCACCTTGACGCCGTTCTGATTATAGATGACGCCTTCTTCGATTTCAGTTGCGCTGATGGCCGCCCCTTCGCGCGCAAGCTTCTGGTCTGCGATGCGTGTTTCGACATCCCAGTCATAAGCCTTTTCGAGCCCTGCCATCATGGCCTTCGTGCCCTTCGGGCCCCAGACCCGCATCGGTGTGCTGCGCCGTCCGAATGGAGAGGGAAGCCAGCCCGTCAGCCATACGTCAGGGATGCCCACAATATGATCTGAATGAAGGTGCGTCAGAAACAGGCCATTGATCGAGCCCATCGGCGTTCCGGTTTGCCAGATCCGTTGCGAAGCACCGCGTCCGGCATCAAACAGCAATATTTCCTTCCCCGCTTTCACCAGCGTGGCCGGTCCAAATCGCTTCATTGTGGGTGCGGGAAAACCGGTCCCAAGTGTGATCACCTCGAAATCGTTGGCGGCAGCGGTTTGCGCTGACGACACATCCGGGTGTGCGATCAACGTCAGGGCGATCACAATCAGCGACACCTTGCTGAGCATGTCCGTTCCTCCCCTCGCCTGACAAAGGCGGCATTCGCCGCTCGTTTGAGTGCGTCATTGTGGGCGCGCCCAAACTTCAGTCAATTGAGGGTGTCCCGCGATGCGGGTCGCGGGAGTTCATTTTCTCGTTGCGCCAATCACTCCCGCGGACGGCGACTGTGCCCGCCATCCGACGACTGGGCGGATGGCCCTGCTTCCCACCCGACGCTCAATCGGTCAGCTGGGCGCGGGAAACCGGCTGCGGCCCATAGGGTGTCGAAGCG
>NZ_DATMRX010000098.1:0-5047 GCF_035565855.1 Pseudorhodoplanes sp. | reverse complement strand
CGCGTTCCGCGCCATCAAGAAGGAAGATCCAAACGGGGAGCTCATTCCGGGCTACGACCTGTCGCGCTTCCGCACCTTGTTCCTCGCCGGCGAGCGCGCCGACCCCGAAACGGTCAAATGGGCCGAGCAGCGTCTCGGCGTGCCGGTGATCGATCATTGGTGGCAGACCGAGACGGGCGCGCCGATCAGCCAGAACCCGGTCGGGCTCGGCATCATGCCGGTGAAGTACGGCTCGCCTGGCGTCCCTATGCCCGGCTACGACGTCAGGGTGCTCGACGACGCCGGCCATGAGGTGCCGCGCGGCACGCTCGGCAATGTGGTCCTCAAGCTTCCGCTCCCGCCGGGTTGCCTGCCGACGCTCTGGCATGCCGACCAGCGCTTCCGCGACGCCTATCTCGCCGAGTTCCCCGGCTACTATAAGACGGCCGACGCCGGCTATATCGACGAGGACGGTTATCTCTTCATCATGGCGCGTACGGACGACATCATCAACGTCGCGGGGCACAGGCTTTCCACCGGAGCGATGGAGGAAGTGCTGGCCGAGCACCCCGACGTCGCCGAATGCGCGGTGATCGGCATTGCGGACGAGATGAAGGGTCAGGTTCCCTGCGGCTTCGTGGTGCTCAATTCGGGCGTCTCGCGCGACACCGCCACCGTCGAGCGGGAGGCCATTGCCCTCGTGCGCGAGCGCATCGGCCCGGTCGCGGCCTTCAAGACGGTGGTTGCGATCAAGCGCCTGCCGAAGACGCGATCCGGCAAGATCCTGCGCGGCACGATGCAAAAGATCGCAGACAGACAAGCCTGGACGACGCCGGCGACGATCGACGATCCCGCCATCCTCGACGAGATCACCGAGGCGCTCAAGGCGCGCGGCATCGGGGTCTGAGCAGCCCGGAACAAGAAGAGAACAAGAACTGACAGACTCCTGACAGACTGTTGTCAGGAGGGGTGTGCGATAGTGTCTCCATCACCTCAGGGAAAGGAGTCACGTCATGACCGCGTTCGAATTCGCCCGACGCTATGTCGGTCAGATCCGCAGGATGCGCGAGGAAATCCGCACCGAACAGCTCATCAACTCGCTGCCGAGGGAGATTCGCAAGGATATCGGCTGGCCGGACAATTATGCTTCGCGCTGGGCCAACCGGGCCTGATCGATCGGCAAGGAAGATGGAAATGGACCTCAATCCCAAGACGGTCGGACTGGTCTTCATCGACCGCTACGCCGACTGGGAGCACGGGCTGCTCGCGGCTTCCGCGGTGGAGTGGTTCGGCGCCAGAGTGCTTGCGCTGACCCCCGGCGGCGGCGTTGTCGCTTCCGCCGCGGGCTTGCGCGTGGCCGGCGACCGCGGCCTCGAACCGGCCGCCAATGTCGATCTGGATGCGGTGGCGGTGATCGGTTCCGATGTCTGGCCGACACCCGATGCGCCCGATGTTTCGAAGCTGCTGAGCTCCGTTTCAGCCCGCGGCGGCATCGTCGGCGGCATCTGCGCCGGCACGCTCGCGCTCGCTCGCGCCGGCCTCTTCGCGGAAGTCAGGCATACCAGCAACGGGCGGAAATGGATTCTCGAGCATCTGCCCGCCTATCCGGGCGCGTCGCAGTACCACGATGTTCCCCACGCCGTCGCCGACGGCAAGATCGTCTCGGCGCCTGGCAATGCTCCAGGAACGTTCGCGCATCGGTTCCTGCTGGCGCTTTACCCGGAACGGGAAGCGCAGCTTTCGGATATGCTGGCAATGTTCGCCAAGGAGTACGGCTCCCGCCAATCCTCCTGACAGAATGCTGTCAGGATAGGCGTGCGAGGATGCCGTCCATTCGAAGGAGGTATATCATGGAATCGTTTGTTCCGGCCAGGGCCTCCGCATGGTTCGAGATCCCGGTCTCCGATCTCGGCAAGGCGCGTGCTTTCTATGGCGCGGTGCTGCAGACCGAGATCCCGGTGACCGAAGGCGGCCCGAATCCGATCGCGATTTTTCCGGCCAAGGACGAGATGGCTTCCGGCCATCTTTATGAAGGCAAGCCGGCCGCAGCTGGCACCGGAGTAACCGTTCATCTTGCCGTTGCCGATCCGCTCGAAGACGCGATGAAACGGGTCGCCGACAATGGCGGACAGGTCGTGTCGCCGATTGTTACTATCCCGGCCGGCCGTTTCGTATATTGTCTCGACCCCGACGGAAACAGCTTCGGGCTGTTTGTCTAGGCAGGTTCGGCGAGGTGTTCCACGGTGTGCGACAAGAACCTGCGGCGAAAGGCTTGCCCGAATGAGACGCGCTGATCGTTTGTTCCAGATCGTGCAGCATCTGCGTGGTGGCCGGCTGGTGACCGCACAGAAGCTCGGCATGTGGCTGGAGGTTTCCGAGCGCACGATCTATCGCGACATCGCCGACCTTCAGTCAACGGGCGTGCCGATCGATGGAGAGGCCGGGGTCGGCTACATGATGCGGGAGGGCTTCGACCTCCCGCCGCTGATGTTCACACGCGACGAGATCGTCGCGCTTGTCGCCGGCGCGCGCATGGTGCGTGCCTTTGGCGGGGCTGCGATGGCGCGCGCCGCCGAAGAGGCTTTGGTCAAGATCGGCGCGGTCCTGCCCGATACCGAGAGGGACCGCATCGCCCGAACCGAGATCCACACTCCGATGTGGGTGGTGACCGATGCCGATCGCGAGGCGATCGATCTCATCGAGCGTGCCATCGAAAAGCGCGACGTGCTCACGCTCGACTATCACGACGAGGCCGGGCGCGGCACCGCCCGCGACGTCCGGCCGCTCGGCCTGTGGTTCTGGGGCAAGGTTTGGACCCTGATCGCCTGGTGCGAGATGCGCAACGACTTTCGCGCCTTCCGCATCGACCGCATCGCAACCGTCAAAGGCTCCGGGCGCACCTTCCGGCCCGAACGCGGCAAGCTGCTCGCCGACTATTACCGCAGCATCGAACGCAGCGAGGCTCCCGGAGCCGACCAGGCATTGCGCCGTTCCTGACTTCGGACGGCGCTTTCGCCGGATCAAGATTTCCTTACCCGGCATCGGGGACGTTTCGTTCGGCCTTTTCTTGTGTTAGGCCCGCGCAACCCCGTTAGAGACCGGCAGAGGAGACTTGGCACCATGGCCGTCGCATCCAAGAAGATTCCGGCGCCCGACCTGGTGCCCGTCCGCCGCGCCCTGCTGTCGGTTTCCGACAAGACCGGGCTCCTGGACTTCGCCTCTGCCTTGTCCAAGCGGGGAGTCGAGCTCGTTTCGACCGGAGGGACCGCCAAGGCGATCGCCGCGGCAGGCATTCCCGTGCGCGACGTGACGGAGCTGACCGGATTTCCCGAGATCATGGACGGCCGGGTCAAGACCTTGCATCCTGCCGTCCATGGCGCATTGCTGGGCGTGCGGGACGACCCCGAGCATGTCGAGGCGATGGACGCCCATGGCATCTCGCCGATCGACCTCGTCGTGGTCAATCTCTATCCGTTCGAGGACGTCCGCTACGCCGGAGGCGATTATCCCGAGATCGTCGAGAACATCGACATAGGGGGGCCGGCCATGCTGCGTGCCGCCGCAAAGAACCATGCCTATGTGGCGGTCGTCACCGACCCGGACGATTACGCGCCCGTCGTCAACGCGCTGGAGGTCAATTTCGGCAGTCTCTCGCTGGACTTCCGCAAGCGGCTCGCCGCCAAGGCCTTCGCCCGT
The DNA here is from genome assembly GCF_035565855.1 of Pseudorhodoplanes sp. Taxonomy (GTDB): domain Bacteria; phylum Pseudomonadota; class Alphaproteobacteria; order Rhizobiales; family Xanthobacteraceae; genus Pseudorhodoplanes. The sequence goes on along the minus strand of NZ_DATMRX010000098.1, from coordinate 1,372 downwards.
ACCGCGGCCTATGACGCCGCAATCTCCGGCTGGTTCGCCGAGGCGCTCGACATCGAGCACCCGACCTGGCGGGCCTTCGGCGGCAAGCTCGACAATGTCATGCGCTATGGCGAGAATCCGCACCAGCAAGCGGGCTTCTATGTCTCAGGCGACAAACGGCCGGGCGTTGCCACGGCGCAGCAGCTTCAGGGCAAGCAGCTTTCCTACAACAACATCAACGATACCGACGCCGCATTCGAACTGGCCGGAGAGTTCGATCCCGCCCGCACCGCCGCCGTCGCCATCATCAAGCACGCAAATCCCTGTGGCGTCGCGGAAGGCGGATCGCTGCGGGACGCCTATCTGAAGGCCTTGCGCTGCGATCCTGTCTCGGCCTTCGGCGGCATCGTGGCGGTCAACCGATTGCTCGACGCCGAAGCGGCGGAGGAGATCGTCAAGATCTTCACGGAAGTCATCATCGCGCCGGACGCCACCGAGGAGGCGAAGGCGATCGTGGCAGCCAAGAAGAACCTTCGCCTGCTGCTCGCGGGCGGCATGCCGGATCCGCGAACGCGAGGCATGATGGTGAAATCCGTCGCTGGCGGTCTGCTCGTCCAATCCCGCGACAGCGCGGTCGTGGACGATCTCGAACTGAAGGTCGTGACGCGCCGGAGCCCGTCCGAGCAGGAGATGACGGATCTCAGATTCGCGTTCCGCGTGGCCAAGCACGTCAAGTCGAACGCCATCGTCTATGCGAAGGACGGCGCAACGGTCGGCATCGGCGCCGGCCAGATGAGCCGGGTGGACTCCTCGCGCATCGCGGCGCGCAAGGCGGAGGATGCCGCCCAGGCCGCAGGCCTTGCAGAATCCCTGGCCAAGGGCTCGGTTGTCGCTTCCGACGCCTTCTTCCCCTTCGCCGACGGCCTGCTCTCGGCGGTCGAGGCCGGCGCCACGGCTGTCATCCAGCCGGGCGGCTCGATGCGAGACGACGAAGTGATCGAAGCCGCGAACCAGCATGGCGTCGCCATGGTCTTCACGGGCGTGCGGCATTTCAGGCATTGAGACTACACCGGTGGCCGCAATGATCGATGGTCTGCGCTGGCCCCTCCTGCCGGACATCTCTCCCCGCAAACTGCGGGGAGAGAGACGGCTGCCGCTCGGTTTTCGCTAGTCGCGAAAGCTGGCGACTGGCGAAAGTGGAGATGACAGCGTCCTTCTCCCCGTTTCTACGGGGAGAAGTGGCCGGCAGGCCGATGAGGGGCGACGCAAGCCCAAAAGGGACGGCTTGCTTCCCACATAAATTAGTTATATCACATAACAATAGCCATGAACGAGCGAGCCCGTGAGAGCACCGCAGGAACAACCCGTCACATTCGAGATCAGGGACACGATC
>NZ_DATMRX010000097.1:0-4755 GCF_035565855.1 Pseudorhodoplanes sp. | reverse complement strand
ATGCTGCTCGACGAGCCCTTCGCCGGGATCGACCCAATCGCGGTTGCCGACATCCAGCAGCTCGTGCGGCATCTGACGCAGCGCGGCATCGGCGTCCTGATCACCGACCATAATGTGCGCGAGACACTCGGCCTGATCGACCGCGCCTATATCATTCACGCCGGCGAGGTCCTGACCCACGGCCATCCCTCGGACATCGTGTCGAACGCCGACGTGCGACGCCTCTATCTCGGCGAGGCCTTCACGCTTTAGGGCCTGCGCCGATTCCCGCGGGCATACCATCTCCGCGGTTTCCCTGCGTCATAAAGTGCCTCGCAGCGGATTCGGCCTCAGCCTGCTTGACAAGCAAAAGCTGGGCCAGTTTCATCCACCAAGGAAAAAATTCCGCAAGCGCAGCTGCCACTGCGACGCGGAGTCCTTCGGGGAGAACCGAGCCGAGATGATTTCACTTGCGGCCAAGTTGCAGCTTCGCCAGTCGCAGTCGCTGGTGATGACGCCGCAGTTGATGCAGTCGATCCGGCTTCTGCAGCTTACCCACCTTGAACTCGAACGTTTCGTTGACGAGGAAATCGAACGCAATCCGCTGCTGGAGCGCGTCGATCCCGGCGCGGAAAGTACGGTCGAGCCGTATCCCGAAACGGGCCACGACGCGATGGCTTCCGAGACCGACTGGTTCTCCGACGAGGGAGCCGTCTTGAGCGCGGAAGCGATGGCCGACAAGCTCGATGCATCGCTGGAGAATATCTTCCCCGACGACCCCGGCACGGTCGAGCGACTCGGCCCCGACCTGTCGGCACAGTGGAAATCGCTCGCGGGGGGTGGGCTGGCGCCCGAAGGCCTGGATCCGGAGGATCTTGCCGCGGCCGCAGTCACCTTGCGTGATCATGTCGCGGAGCAGATCGCTTTCGCCTTCGCCGACCCCGCCGCACGTCTTGTGGCGGGCGACTTGGCCGATGGGCTTGACGAGGCGGGTTATCTTCGGACGGATCCGGCCGAAACCACCGAGAGGCTCGGCGCCGATCCGAGATTGGTCGCCGAAGTGCTCGCCACCTGCCGGACATTCGAGCCTCCCGGCATCTTCGCGAGCGACCTCGCGGAATGCCTGGCGCTGCAGCTTGCCGGCCGCAACCGGCTCGATCCGGCCATGAAAGCCATGCTCGCCAATCTCGATCTGCTTGCGCGGCGCGACTTCCAGGCCCTGAAAAGGATTTGCGGCGTCGACGAAGAGGACCTCGTCGACATGATGAACGAGATCCGGGCCCTCGACCCCCGTCCGGGTCTCGCCTTCGCGAGAGGCACCGCCGATGCGATCGTGCCCGACGTGCTGGTGCGGCAGGCCAATGACGGGTCCTGGGCGATCGAGCTCAACGCTGATACTTTGCCGCGTGTTCTGGTCGACCAGGCCTATTTCGCACGGGTCGCATCACAGGCGAGGAACCAGGCCGAAAAGGACTTTCTCGGCGAGTGCATCCAGAATGCCAACTGGCTGACACGCAGCCTCGACCAGCGGGCTAAAACGATCCTGAAGGTCGCGACAGAGATCGTCCGCCAGCAGGACGCATTCCTCGTCCATGGTGTGCGTCATTTGCGCCCGCTCAACCTGCGCAACGTAGCCGAAGCCATCGGCATGCACGAATCGACCGTAAGCCGTGTCACGAGCAACAAATATATGCTGACTCCGCGTGGTGTGTTCGAGCTACGCTATTTCTTCACTGCCGCGATCGCGTCGGCCGAGGGCGGCGACGCGCATTCCTCTGAAGCCGTGCGTGACCGTATCCGCCAGCTCATCGAGGAGGAGAAGGCGACCGACGTGTTGTCCGACGACAGCATCGTCGAGATCTTGAAGAAAAGCGGCATCGACATCGCACGCCGCACGATCGCCAAATATCGCGAAAGCATGAACATCCCCTCGTCGGTGCAGCGCCGCCGCGAGAAACGAGCCCTGGCTGGCGCGGCCGCCTGAACTACCCGCAACGCTGGCGCCGCGGTTGCAAGGAACGGCGGCGCAGCTGTGGACAAGCTGTGGAAACCCGCAACACCGGCTGACCATCGAAGCGCGCGGCACGCCGCCGCGCGACATGAGCGAAGCGCGGAAATCGGCAGGTCGGCTTCCCCCAGCGGAAACGTGGCTTCGTTGACAATTCGTTACGAAATGACTAGAAGCCCGCCCGCATGAGAGAGGGGCGATAGAGCCCATGCGGAACTTCATCCGCCTGAAAAGGGTTGTGATCAACCGGAACGCTCGGACTTGAAATCGGCGCCGACGACGCGGCGAACCTTGTGCGCTTCGGCCACAGGTATAAACTCGAAACAGTTTGAAGTCTGAGCAAGGAAGGTCAGTTTTCAGATGAGCCTGCGCATATCCGGAAAGCAAATGGAGATCGGTGAGGCCTTTCGAGGCCGCATCGAGGGGCGGATCGCCGAGCTCACGGCCAAATACTTCGATGGCGGCTATTCCGGCCGTGTCACCGTCGAGAAGTCAGGCTCGCGTTTTTCAGCCGATTGCATGATCCATCTCGACAGCGGAATGGAGCTGCAGACGACGGGAGCGGCACAAGAGCCGACGCTCGCCTTCGATGCCGCAGCAGAGCGGCTAGAGAAGCGCCTCCGGCGCTACAAGCGTCGGCTGAAGGCTCATCCCAACGGCGGCGATGCCAGCAGTCCGGCCGAGGCGACCGATATAGCCTATCTCGTCGTCGCGCCGGTGGCCGATGAGGACGAGGAGGTTCCGGAAGACTATGCTCCGGCCATCATCGCCGAATCCACGGTGTCGCTGAAAACCATGTCTGTCGCCGATGCCGTGATCGAGCTCGACGCCAAGGACAGCCCCGTCTTCGTATTTCGAAATGCCGGTAACGATCAGGTCAACATCGTCTACCGCCGCGCCGACGGCAATATCGGCTGGATCGATCCATCATCGACCGCCGCATCAGCCCCCGAGTCGTCGGTCATAGGCAGGCACAATGCGTAGATTCAATGTGAGCGAGCGCCCGTCGCGCGTCCGAGCGGACGCGGGGCGTTCCATGAGCGTCAACGGATAACAAGAACAATCCCGGCCGCGGACGAGGGGGTCTGGCGGTAAACGGGAAACCAGAGGATGCCAAATATGGATCTCAGCGATCTGATCGAGGTTTCGGCAATCATGCCGGCCTTGAAAGCCAATTCCAAGAAGCAGCTCCTTCAATTGCTCTCGGAGAAAGCCGCCGGTATCACCGGTATTCCCGAACGGGAAGTGTTCGACACGATCCTGCAGCGTGAGCGGCTCGGCTCGACCGGGGTCGGCAACGGCATTGCCATCCCGCACGGCAAGCTGCCAGGAGTGAAGCGCATCACCGGCGTCTTCGCGCGCCTGGAATCACCCGTCGACTTCGAGGCGCTTGACGACCAGCCGGTGGATCTCGTTTTTCTCCTGCTTGCCCCTGAAGGCGCCGGTGCCGACCATTTGAAGGCGCTGTCGCGCATCGCGCGCGTTCTGCGCGATACCGACACGGTCGCCAAGGTCCGCGGTACTCGCGACGCCGCTGCGATTCACGCGCTGCTTTCCGAAACCCCGGCGTCTCACGCCGCCTGACTAAAAAAAATCTCGCGCAAGTTGGACTTTGCACGAGATTCGTTGATTCTGCGAATGAAATGGAATTTCGGGGCGGCAGATGCCGCCCCGTTGTGCCGCCGTCAGTGGATGCTGACGGGCGTAAGCTCATTCTCGAGGGCCCCGGCAAGCGCGCGGTCGCGCGCATCGGAGAGCAGGATCGGCTGCCCATTCGCGCCAAACAGGGCCCAGAGCTCCAGTCCCGGCGCAATATTGGTCAATCCCGGGAAGCGCCCACGCAGATCATCGCTGGAAACCTTGCGGAGGTAGGCGACCTGGCCCTCGCCCAAATCGGCGAGTTGTGCCTGGGTCAGCGTCAGTCTTGTTTCGTTACCAGTCATTTCAGCCTCCTTCTTGCGGGGCGTCCCTTCGACCAACCCGCCATAGAGCCATTTGGTTCCGGTCGACGGACCGGATCAGTCTTTCACCGATATGTTTATTTTCCGTACCAGCCGTTCCGGCTCCGGCCGGTCGAGATCGATCGACAGGAGACCGTTCTTCAGCTCGGCGGCGATCACCCGCATGCCATCGGCGAGCACGAAAGTTCGCTGAAACTGCCGCGCGGCAATGCCGCGATGCAGGTATTCGCGCTCCGTATCGTCGGTCTGACGACCGCGCACCACCAGCTGGTTTTCCTCGGTGGTGACGTCCAGGTCGTTCTCACAGAAACCGGCGACCGCCAGCGTTATGCGAAGCCTCTCGCCCTTGCCTTCGACCGAGCGAAGCCGCTCGATATTGTAAGGCGGATAGGTATCGCCCGCCTTGGCCAGGCGCTCCAAGGTTTTTTCCATTGTGTCGAAGCCCAGAAGCAGCGGGCTCGAGAATGGAGTCATGCGCGACATTTTCAGTCCTCCAAAGAGCGACGAAAAAGGGAAAAACCCAGATGGCATTTTTCCCATCGCCCCTGATATGGTCCGGCCGATTTCGAAGTTCAAGTCCGTTGCAAAGGACGTCCCCAGGGAGGAAACGCATGTCCGCCAGACAGAAGATCATCATTGACACCGACCCCGGCCAGGACGACGCCGTCGCCATCCTGCTCGCGCTGGCGAGTCCTGAGCTCGATGTGCTCGGCATCACCGCCGTCGCGGGCAACGTGCCGCTCCGCCTTACCGAAAGGAATGCCCGCAAGATCTGCGAACTCGCTGGGAAACCTGACCTCAAAGTGT
>NZ_DATMRX010000096.1:0-18380 GCF_035565855.1 Pseudorhodoplanes sp. | reverse complement strand
GATCGTCGCCGATATGACGGTGGCCTATAAACTGATCCGCGAAACCTTCCGCAGCCGCGCGACCCTCGATCGCGCCAACCTGCAGATCCTCGTCGAATATCTCGACGGGCCGTTCAGCCGCATGGAAAATCGCTGGGAATTTCACCCGGTGCAGGACTGGCTGTGCGAGGTGAAATTCTACATCTCGTATGAATTTAAAAGCCGCATGCTCGGAATGCTGATGGGCGCGATGTTCGATACCGCGTTCCGCCGCTTCGCGACCGCATTCGAGCGGCGCGCCGACGCCGTGTACGGGCGAAAGACCGCCTGACGAGGTTATCTACTCGTGCTCTGACCGTGGCGCTTCGCCTTCCGCGAGATCGTGCAGCATGCGAAAGGCCTGCAGCACCGATTGCTTGCGGACGTCAGCGCGGCCGATATCGCCGAAACGCTTCTCGTCCTGGATGAGTGCGCCGGATCGTGAGGCGGCGGCGAAATAGACAAGCCCCACAGGCTTTTCCGGCGTTCCGCCATCCGGTCCGGCTATGCCGGTGACCGACACCGCAAGATCGACGGGAGCGCGCGCCATTGCCCCGCGCACCATTTCCGCGGCCGTCTGCGGGCTGACGGCGCCATGGGCCTTCAGCGTCGCCGCGGAGACGCCAACCATCTCCTGCTTGGCTTCATTGGAATAGGTGACGTAACCGCGATCGAGAATGCTCGATGTGCCGGGGACTTCGGTCAGCGTGCCGGCGACCAATCCTGCGGTGCAGGATTCCACGGTCGCGACCGTGAGCTTCTTGCGTCTGCAGATGTCGAGAAGCCGCCTGGCCGCTTCGACAATGTCGTCATCGAGCATGGCGGTCAACTCGCAGGCAGCCTGATGGTTGCCGTCGCGTAGGCGACCATGCCTTCGCGCCGGCCGATGAATCCCATCGCCTCGTTGGTCGTGGCCTTCACACCGACCCGTCCCGGATCGATACCCGCGATCTCTGCAATCCGTGCACGCATGGCGTCGCGGTGCGGTCCGATCTTCGGCGCCTCGCTGACAATCGTGACGTCGAGATGCGCAATGACACCGCCGCGTTTCGCCAAACGCTCGACAGCGAATTTCACAAAGCGATCGGAGGTCGCGCCCTTCCATTGCGGATCGCTCGGCGGAAAATGTGCGCCGATATCACCGTCCGCGAGTGCACCGAGGATCGCGTCAACGATGGCATGCAACACCACGTCGGCGTCCGAGTGACCTGATAGTCCGCGGTCATGCGCGATGCGAAGGCCGCCAAGAGTCACATGATCGCCCGGCCCGAAGGCATGCACGTCGAATCCCATTCCGGTGCGGACATCGGTCAACCGGTTGTGCAGCATGGTTTCGGCGCGCATGAAATCCTCCGCCGTGGTGAGCTTGAAGTTGCCGGTTTCGCCTTCGAAGGTGGACACGGTGTGACCGGCCCATTCCATCAGCGCGGCATCGTCGGTGAAATCGGTGCGGCCGGCCTGTTCGGCCTTGCGATGGGCGGCGAGGAGCGGGCCGAAGGCAAAGGCCTGCGGTGTCTGCACGATCCGCAGGGTGTCGCGGTCCGCGGTGCCGGTGATGCGGCCATCCGCATCCACTGTCTTGACCGTGTCGGCGACGCGCAGCGCCGGGACCGCGGCGCCGGTCTTGCGCGCGGCTTCGATCGCGCGGCTCACGAGCGCGGGCGAGGCGAAGGGGCGGGCGGCATCGTGGATGAGGACATGGCTCGGCTTCTTCGGCTCAAGCGCAACAAGCCCGGCAAGGACAGAGGCCTGACGGGTCGCGCCACCGGCCACGGGTGGGGGCAGATCAAGACCCTCGACAACGTTGTCGTAGAGCGAACGGTCGTTGGGGTGAATGACCACCTGGAGCTGTGCGGGCGAGCAAGTCTCCGACAACAACGACAGGCTGCGCCTGAGCGCGGATTGGCCTGCGACGGGACGGTATTGCTTGGGAATTCCTTCACCGCTGCGGTGTCCGCGGCCAGCGGCGACGATTACGGCAGAACAACTGCTCATCGGACTACTGAACTACCTCTGCCTTATTGTGATCGAACGTGCACATATTGTAATCCTATTTTTGCAGTGCAGCACTTGTCAGTTTCCTGAATTTGGCTAAACTCTATGCACTGGTCCCGCAGCCTAAAGTTTGTGCATATCCTGCCGTTATGAGCGCCAATGTGAAAATCGCGATCGGCCGTCAGGACCTGCCGAACCCTGTCGTACTGGCTCCGATGTCCGGTGTCACGGACGCGCCATTCCGGCGGCTCTGCGAACGCCTCGGCGCGGGTCTGGTCGTATCCGAGATGGTGGCAACGTCAAAGCTCGCCGAGCAGCGGCGCGATGCGGTACTGCGCGCCGACGGCAGTGGCGTTGCGATTCACGCCATTCAGCTCGCCGGCTGCGAAGCGCACTGGATGGCCGAGGGCGCGCGCATGGCCGAAGCCGCAGGCGCTGCGATCATCGACATCAACATGGGCTGTCCGGCGAAGCACGTCACCAATGGACAATCCGGCTCGGCCTTGATGCGTGATCTCGATCACGCCATGACGCTGATCGAAGCGACGGTCGGGGCGGTGTCGGTGCCCGTGACGCTCAAAATGCGGCTCGGCTGGGATCGCGACTGCATGAATGCACCCGAGCTTGCCCGTCGCGCCGAGGGCGCTGGCGTCCGGCTCGTGACGGTGCATGGCCGCACCCGCAATCAGTTCTACAAGGGCAGGGCGGACTGGCGCGCGGTGCGCGCCGTCAAGGATGCGGTCCGCATTCCCGTCGTGGTGAACGGCGACATCGCCAATACCGAGGATGCGACGACCGCGCTTGCACAATCGGGCGCCGATCTCGTGATGGTCGGGCGTGCTGCGCTCGGGCGGCCATGGCTGCCGGGCCAGATAGCGCGTCACCTGGACGAGGGAGCGATCGCTGCCGATCCTCCGCTCGGCGAGCAGCATGCGCTCTCGCATGCGCTCTACGAGGAGATGGTTTCGCATCACGGTTTCGAGATCGGACGTCGCCATGCCCGCAAACATCTGGCCGCGGCCATCGACGTCGCAGGCGAAACCGCCGGCGCGTCCGCCGAGGTCGTCAAGTCATGGCGGGCGCAGGTGCTGACCGCCGACACCCCGCAGGAGACGCTGCGCCTCCTGGACATGGCTTATTGCGCTTTCATGGCTCTCCAGCAAACGCGGGGCGACCGCAAAGCATTGAGGGCTGCGGCATGAACCTGCGCACTCTGACGAATGCCAGCACACCCGAGGCCGTGGTCAACGCCTTGCCGCTGCCGGTCGTGGTGATCGCGCCGGACGGCAAGGTCGTCGATGCCAATGTGGCGGCGGAGAGCTTCTTCGAGGTCTCGGTGCCGCTGCTCAAGCGGCATTTCCTGCGGGAGCTCATTCCCTTCGGCAGTCCGCTGCTTTCGCTGGTCGATCAGGTCCGCGAACATGGCGGCGCAGTGAATGAATATCGCGTTGACCTGTCGACGCCGCGCAATCCCGGCGAACACATCGTCGATCTCTACGTCGCACCGTTGCCGGAACGCGACGGCCATGTCGTTGTGATGCTTCAGGAGCGCACCATCGCCGACAAGATGGACCGCCAGTTGACACATCGCGGCGCGGCGCGCTCGGTCAGCGCCTTGGCCTCGATGCTCGCTCACGAAATCAAGAACCCGTTGTCCGGCATCCGTGGCGCCGCGCAGCTGCTCGAACAATCCGCCGCCGACGAAGATCGCACGCTGACCCGGCTGATCTGCGACGAGGCCGATCGCATCGTGAAACTGGTCGACCGCATGGAGGTGTTTGCGGACGAGCGGCCGGTCGAGCGCGCCCCGGTCAACATCCACGCGGTGCTGGAGCATGTGAAGCGGCTCGCCCAGTCTGGCTTCGCCCGCCACATCCGTTTTGTCGAGGACTACGACCCCTCGTTGCCGCCGGTCCTCGCCAACCGGGATCAGCTGATCCAGGTATTCCTCAACCTCGTGAAAAACGCGGCGGAGTCGATCGGCGAGAGCGCGATCGACGGCGAGATCCACATGACCACGGCGTTCCGACCGGGCGTGCGCCTGACGCTGCCGGGCAGCCGGTCCCGCGTGTCGCTGCCCATGGAATTCTGCATCAAGGACAACGGGCCGGGGGTACCTGCCGACCTTTTGCCGCATCTGTTCGACCCCTTCGTCACCACGAAGGCGACCGGATCTGGCCTCGGACTTGCATTGGTTGCGAAGATCATTGGCGACCATGGCGGCATTATCGAATGCGAATCTCAATCCCGGCACACGGTCTTCCGCGTCCTGATGCCGATGTATGCCGGAAACGGTTCCGATCCGGGTACGCCGGGGAAGCCAGCAGAGACGGAGACGCAAGCACAATGAGTGGCCGAGGCTGATGGCAATGCCTGCCGGAAATATTCTTGTCGCAGACGACGACGCTGCAATTCGAACGGTGCTGAATCAGGCTTTGTCGCGCGCCGGCTACGAGGTGCGCTCAACCAGCAATGCAGCGACGTTGTGGCGGTGGGTCAGCCAGGGCGAGGGTGACCTCGTCATCACCGACGTGGTGATGCCGGACGAAAACGCGTTCGAGCTGATCCCCCGCATCAAGAAGCTGCGGCCGGAACTGCCGATCATAGTCATGAGCGCGCAGAACACGTTCATGACCGCGATCCGCGCCTCTGAACGCGGCGCCTACGAATATCTGCCGAAGCCCTTCGACCTGAAGGAACTGATCGGCATTGTCGGCCGCGCGCTGTCGGAGCCGAAGGACAAGCCGCGCAGCACCGGCAAGCCCGACGAAATCGATTCATCGATCCCGCTGGTCGGGCGCTCGCCGGCCATGCAGGAAATCTACCGGCTGCTGGCGCGCCTGATGCAGACCGATCTCACGGTGATGATCACCGGCGAGTCCGGCACCGGCAAGGAACTGGTCGCGCGCGCCTTGCATGATTACGGCAAGCGGCGAAATGGTCCGTTCGTCGCCATCAACATGGCTGCGATCCCGCGCGACCTGATCGAATCCGAGTTGTTCGGCCATGAGAAGGGCGCCTTCACCGGCGCGAATACGCGATCGGCTGGCCGCTTCGAACAGGCCGAGGGCGGCACGCTGTTCCTCGACGAGATCGGCGACATGCCGATGGAGGCGCAGACCCGGTTGTTGCGCGTGCTGCAGCAGGGCGAATACACCACTGTCGGCGGGCGGACGCCGATCAAGACCGATGTCCGTATCATCGCTGCCACCAACAAGGATCTGCGGATCCTCATCCAGCAAGGTCTGTTCCGCGAGGACCTGTTCTTCCGCCTCAACGTTGTGCCGCTGCGTCTGCCTCCGCTTCGCGAGCGCGCGGAGGACGTCCCCGACCTGATCCGGCATTTCTTTGCGCTCGCCGAACGCGAGGGACTGCCGCGCAAGCAGATCGACCAGACGGCGCTCGATCGCCTGAAGAAATATCCCTGGCCCGGCAATGTCCGCGAACTGGAAAATCTCGCACGCCGGCTGGCGGCGCTTTATCCGCACGAGGTGATTTCTCTCGCCGTTGTCGAATCGGAACTGACGCAGCCCGTGGTGGCGCAGGATGTCGAGACGGGCGCGGCGGATAATCTGTCGGCCGCGGTCGAGCGCAATCTCGCACGCTATTTCGCGGGATTCCCGGACGGGCTACCGCCTCCCGGCCTCTATCATCGAATCTTGCGGGAGGTGGAGCATCCGCTTCTCACCGCGGCACTCGCGGCGACGCGGGGTAATCAGATCCGAGCCGCCGATCTCCTCGGGGTCAATCGCAACACCCTGCGCAAAAAGATCAGGGACCTCGACATTCAGGTGATCCGCACAAGCAGTTGAATTGACGCGGCCCCCGCCCCGGATTAGTCGCAATTCCGCAACAATGTTGTATAAATACATCATTGTGGCCGATTGGGCTGCTCAATCAACAATCGCAACCGGGGGGCGATGGCTAGCGCGGATCAATCCTTGCCGCTCGACAAATCGGTCCCCGTGACGTCCGGCGGCCGCCTGCCTTGGCGAGCCATCGGTTTCGTCGCCGTGGCCGCGGCGCTGCTGTCGGCCCTCGTAACCTTCCTCGTCCTGTCCGGCCTGACGCCGCTGCCGCCGACGCACAACGTCGTGGTCAGCCTGCTCGGCATCAACGGCGTGGCGGCTCTCGTCCTGATCGCGGTCATCACCCGCGAGATCAGACAGATTCTCGAAGCCCGACGCCACGGCCGGGCCGGTGCGCGATTGCATGTGCGCATCGTCGGCCTGTTCGCGATCATCGCCGCGGTGCCGACGATCCTTGTCGCGATCGTCGCCACCATCACCCTCGATCGCGGTCTCGATCGCTTCTTCTCGACCCGGACCAAGGCGATCATCGGCAATTCGCTGCAGGTGGCGGAGGCGTATCTCAGTGAGCACGCGCAGATGATCCGCGGCGACATCCTGGCGATGGCGCAGGACGTGTCGCGCGCCAAGCCGCTATTCGATTCCGAGCGCGAACGGTTTCAGCAATTCCTCACCGCGCAGGCCACCATCCGCGGCCTTCAGGTCGCGGTCATCGTCGACGGTGATCTCCAGGTGGTCGAACGAACCAGCCTGCGCACCACGCAGGATTTCGCCATCCCGAACAAGGAAGTGCTTAAATCGGTCAACGAAACCGCGCCGCAGATCGCAATCATTCCCGATGCCAATTATGTCGCCGGCATCATCAAGCTGCGAAACTACGACACGCTCTACCTCTATGTGGTTCGGCCGCTCGATCCGCGTATCGTCTCTCACTTGCGCGAAACGCGCGCCAGCGTCTCCGATTATGCGTTGATGGAAGCGCGGCGGGCGGGTGTGACCGTCGCCTTCGGATTGATGTACACGGTGATTGCACTGATCGTCCTGCTGTCCGCGGTGCTCATCGGCCTCAATTTTGCGAACCGTCTGGTCGCGCCGATTCGCCGCCTGATCGGCGCGGCAAATGTCGTGGCGACCGGCAATCTTCACGTCCAGGTGCCGGTCAGTCGCGCCGAGGGCGATCTCAGCCAGCTCGGTGAAACCTTCAACCGGATGACGCACGATCTGCGCACGCAGCGCGACGACCTGGTGCGCGCGCGCGATCTCATCGACAGCCGGCGCCGATTCAGCGAAGCGGTTCTGGCCGGCGCCAGTGCTGGCATCATCGGCGTCGGGCAGGACGGCAAGATCAGCATCCTGAACCGCTCGGCGGAACAGTTGATCGGCGCTCCCGCATCCGAGGTGATGGGCAAGGCGCTGCTCGACATGGTGCCCGAGCTTTCCGAGCTCGTGCATGAAGCGATCGCGAATGGCCAGCGGCTGGCGCACGGTCAGGTGACGCTGAGCCGCAAGGGTCGGGAGCGCAATCTGTCGGTCCGGGTCGCCTTCGAGCAATCCGCCGATTCCGACCATGGCTATGTCGTGACGCTCGACGACATCACCGAACTCGTGACCGCGCAGCGCACCTCCGCCTGGGCGGATGTCGCGCGGCGCATCGCCCACGAGATCAAGAATCCGCTGACCCCGATTCAGCTCTCGGCCGAACGGTTGCGGCGCAAATACGGTAAGGTCATCACCGAAGATCGCGCGGTCTTCGAGCAATGCACCGACACTATCGTCCGGCAGGTCGATGACATCCGTCGCATGGTCGACGAGTTCTCGCGCTTCGCGCGCATGCCAAAGCCGGTCATGCAACAGGAGGATGTGGCCGATACCGTGCGTCAGGCCGTGTTCCTCATGCGCGTCGGTCATCCCGATATCGATATCGACCTCACGATTTCCGAAGATCCGATGCTGGCGAGATTCGACCGGCGGCTGGTCTCGCAGGCGCTCACCAACATCATCAAGAACGGGACCGAAGCCATCTCCGCGGTATCGGATCCCGCCGAGAAGGGCCGGATCGAAGTGATCGCGAGCCGCGAAGACGACCAGATCCATGTCGACGTCATCGATAACGGTGTCGGATTGCCGAAGGAGCACCGCTCGCGTCTGCTCGAGCCCTATGTCACCACGCGCGAGAAGGGCACCGGCCTTGGTCTTGCGATCGTCGGCAAGATTTTGGAGGAGCACGGCGGCGGCATTGAATTGCATGACGCTTCGGAGAAAGAGGCGGGACGCAAGGGCGCGTGGATAAGGCTGCGCTTTGCCGTCAATCCGCCGCAACCGATCAGCACGAGTTCGAATAAAGACAAATCCAAGCGGGCGAGCATTGGAGAATCATGACTGCCGAAATCCTTATCGTCGATGACGAGCCCGACATTTGCGAGCTGGTCGCCGGCATTCTGCAGGACGAAGGTTATGCGACGCGGACCGCGCGCGATGCCGACGACGCGATTTCGGCAATTAAAGCGCGCCGTCCCAACCTCTTGTTTCTCGACATCTGGTTGCAGGGATCGAAGCTCGACGGGCTTCAGATTCTCGATGCGGCGAAGGAGCAATATCCCGACCTGCCGGTCGTGATGATTTCGGGCCATGGCAACATCGAGACCGCGGTCGCTGCGATCAAGCGTGGCGCCTACGACTTCATCGAAAAGCCGTTCAAGGCGGATCGGCTGGTGCTGGTTGCCGACCGCGCGCTTGAAAACTCCAGGCTGAAACGCGAGGTCAAGGAGCTCAAGGCCATCGCGCCGATGCCATCGGCGCTGATCGGCAAGTCACCGGCGATCAATCAGCTGCGTCAGACCGTCGAAAAGGTCGCTCCGACCAATAGCCGCATCATGATCATCGGCACGTCCGGCTCCGGCAAGGAATTGTGCGCGCGCACGATTCACAATCATTCGAGCCGCGCCACCGGGCCCTTCGTCGTGATCAACGCAGCCGCCATCACCCCGGAATCGATGGAGATGGAGCTGTTCGGCATCGAGCAATCCAACGGCAGCCAAAACCGCAAGGCCGGCGCGCTCGAGGAGGCGCATGGCGGCACGCTTTTCATCGACGAGATTGCGGACATGCCGCGCGAGACGCAGAACAAGATCCTCCGCGTTCTCGTCGACCAGACCTTTCACCGCGTCGGCGGCAACACCAAGGTCGCGGTCGATGTGCGCATCATTTCCTCGACCGCGCGCAATCTGGAAGCGGAGATCGCGGCCGGGCAGTTCCGGGAGGATCTCTATCATCGGCTGTCCGTGGTGCCGATCCGGGTGCCACCGCTCGCCGAACGCCGCGAGGATATTCCGCTGCTGGTCGATTACTTCATGGAGCAGATTTCCGCTGCGACCGGCCTGCCGAAGCGCACCATCGGCGAAGACGCGATGGCGGTGCTGCAATCGCACGACTGGCCGGGCAACGTGCGCCAGCTTCGAAATAACGTCGAGCGGCTGATGATTCTCGCCGGCGGCGATCCAAACGCTGTGATCAACGCCAGCATGCTGCCGCAGGATGTCGGCTCTATGGTGCCTTCGATGCCGAACGGAAATGGCGGGGAACAGTTGATGAGTCTGCCGCTGCGCGAGGCGCGCGAAATGTTCGAGCGCGAATATCTGGTCGCGCAGATCAGCCGGTTCGGTGGCAACATTTCACGCACGGCCGAGTTTGTCGGAATGGAGCGCTCAGCGCTGCATCGCAAGCTCAAGGCACTTGGGATCGGCTAGGGCAGAGCGGTTTCCAGTGTCGCGCATCGCCTATGTGAACGGACGCTATGTGCCGCATCGCGAAGCGGCGGTTCATGTCGAGGACCGCGGCTATCAATTCGCCGACGGCGTCTATGAAGTCTGCGAAGTGAGGAATGGCCGGCTCATCGATGAACGCCGGCATATGGAACGCCTCCAGCGCTCGCTGTCGGAATTGCGGATCGCGAGGCCGATGTCGCTGCCTGCGCTGTCGATCGTGCTGCACGAGGTGGTCCGGCGCAACGGCGTCCGCGACGGCATCGTGTATCTGCAAGTCACGCGCGGCGTCGCCAAGCGCGACCACGCCTTTCCGCCGCCGGGAACGCGCCCGGCCATCGTGGTGACCGCAAGCCGGATCGATCCAGCCAAGACCGAACGTTACGCAGCGGAAGGGATCGCGGTCGTCACCCTGCCGGACAACCGCTGGGAGCGCGTCGACATCAAATCGATTTCCTTGCTGCCCAACGTGCTGGCCAAGCAGGTCGCGCGGGAGCAGGGCGCCCGCGAGGCCTGGTTCGTCGGAGCCGATGGGACCGTGACCGAAGGGTCCTCGTCCAATGCGTGGATCGTCACCAGCGGGAATGAGGTGCTCACCCGCAAGGCCGACCATGCCATCCTGAAGGGAATCACCCGGACGGTCCTGCTCGATGTCCTGAAGGCGCACGACCTCAAGCTGGTCGAGCGCCCCTTCACCGTCGCCGAAGCGATTGCCGCACGCGAAGCCTTCATCACCTCGGCCAGTCAGACGGTCATGCCCGTGGTCCGAATCGACGGCAAACCGGTGGGGAATGGAGCGCCCGGCCTGATCTCGACCGCGCTGCGCGCCGATTTTTCCCGCTACACCGAAAAATCGTGACGATTTGTCCCTCGATCCGGTCCGTCCGGAGCGATGTTGGACTTGCGCGGGGTCCAAGCGTGCCATCTAATATGGCGCCCCAAGTCCTCGTGGGCGACACGAACGAGGGACGATGAGACTTGGCAATAACGTCCTGCGGCTGAACGGGGTCCGCGGGCAAGAAAATGGAACGAACGGCCATGGCCGCCGAACGAACGCAAAACCTCCAGGACACCTTCCTCAATCACGTCCGCAAGGCCAAGATCCCGCTCACCATCTTCCTGGTGAACGGCGTCAAGCTGCAGGGCGTGGTCACTTGGTTTGACAATTTCTGCGTCTTGCTGCGTCGCGACGGGCATTCGCAACTTGTCTACAAGCACGCGATCTCGACCATCATGCCCGGGCACCCGATCCAGCTGTTCGAGGGTGCGGAGGAGGGCGCAGGGGACAAGGGTTAGTTGGAGCCACGCCGTCGCGATCATCGGCCGGAGCGGCAGGGCACCGATGTCCCGGGCCGGGCGACCGGCCGTGCGCTGGTGATCGGGCCCTACCTTCGCACGCATAAAGACGGTGCGGGCAACGCGACGCGTGGACCGCAGGCGCGCCTCGAGGAGGCCGTCGGCCTCGCGCTCGCGATCGACCTCGAGGTCGTCGACACCGGCATCGTCATGCTGAACGAGATCAGGCCGGCGACCTATATCGGCAAGGGCAAGGTCGAGGAGATTGCCGGTCTCGTCAAAGCGCAGGACATCGGCCTTGTGGTGATGGATTGCGCGCTGTCGCCGGTCCAGCAGCGCAATCTCGAAAAGGAATGGTCCGCCAAGGTGCTGGACCGGACCGGCCTCATTCTCGAAATCTTCGGCAAGCGGGCGCAGACCAAGGAGGGCGTGCTGCAGGTCGAACTTGCCCACCTGACCTATCAGAAGAGCCGCCTGGTGCGGTCCTGGACCCATCTTGAGCGCCAGCGGGGCGGCTTCGGCTTCCTGGGTGGCCCGGGCGAAACCCAGATCGAGGCCGACCGCCGGGTGATCGAGGAACGCATCGCGCGCATCGAAGCCGAACTGGAAAAGGTCAAGAAGCGCCGCAAATTGCATCGCGCGAGCAGGGCGCGGGTGCCTTATCCGATCGCCGCGCTGGTCGGTTATACCAATGCCGGCAAGTCGACCCTGTTCAACCGCATGACCCGCGCCAAGGTGCTGGAAGCGGACATGCTGTTTGCCACGCTCGATCCGACGCTGCGGTCGATCGAGCTGCCGCACGGCACCAAGGTGATTCTGTCGGATACGGTCGGCTTCATCTCGGAGCTGCCGACCATGCTGGTCGCCGCGTTCCGCGCGACGCTCGAAGAGGTCACCGAAGCCGACGTCATCCTGCATGTGCGGGACATCTCGCACGAGGATTCCGAAGCGCAGATGCAGGATGTGCAGGACGTGCTGAGGGCCCTTGGGATCGACGAAGCAAGGCGCGGCCGCGTGATCGAGGTCTGGAACAAGATCGATGCCCTGGACGCGGACGCGCGAGCGCGCGTCGAGAACATGGCCGCGCGCGTTGCGCCGGACAATCAGCCGATCACGGTTTCAGCGCTGACGGGCGAGGGCGTCGACACCTTGCTGACGGCGATCGAGGATCGGCTCGCCGAGACCCGGATCGTGATCGACCTCGTGCTGGACGGCACGGACGGGGCCGGGCTGTCCTGGCTCCACCGCAACACCGAAGTGATCGCGCGCGCCACGCGGGATGACGGCAAGGTCGCGGTCACGGTGCGCGCCGATCCGGCCAAGGCCGCTCAGGTGCGGACGCGCTTTGCGGGAGCCATCGCGCTGCCTTGAGCGCTTCCGTCGCGCTCGGCCGTCTTGGCCTCATCCCACAGCGCATCCATTTCGGCGAGCGTTGCTTGCGCCGGCGTCTTGCCGCGGCACGCCAGCGCAGCCTCGATGTACGCAAAGCGGCGCTGGAATTTCGCGTTGGTGCCGCGCACAGCATTCTCAGGATCGATGTCGAGATGCCGCGCCAGATTGACCAGAGCGAAGATCAGGTCGCCGATTTCGCCGGACGCGGCCTCGGTGTCCCGGGCGTCGAGCGCTGCCTCGATCTCGTCCGCCTCCTCACGAATCTTGGCAAGGACGGCTTTCGGATCGTTCCAGTCGAAGCCGACCTTCGAAGCCTTCTGCTGCAGCTTGAGCGCACGGGTCAGCGCGGGAAGGGCGGTCGGCACCCCTGACAGCGCCCCCGCCTCGGCCTCCTGTCCGCCGCGCCGCCTGGCGCGCTCGGCCTTCTCCTCGGCCTTGATCTTGTCCCAAAGCCCTTTGACCTCGTCCGGCGTCAGTTTTGAGGTGTCGCCGAACACATGCGGATGACGCCGGACCAGCTTTTCGGTGATCGCCAGAACGACATCGTCGAAGGCGAAGGCGCCTTGCTCTTCGGCCATCCTGGCATGGAAGACGACCTGCAGCAGGAGGTCGCCGAGCTCATCCTTGAGGTCGTCAAGGTCGCCACGCGTGATGGCGTCAGCAACCTCGTAGGCTTCCTCGATGGTGTATGGCGCGATCGATCCGAAATCCTGCTTGAGGTCCCAGGGGCAGCCGGTGCCCGGGGTACGCAGTGCGGCCATAATGGCGATCAGCCGCTTGATGTCGCCGGACGGGGTGAAGCCGGAGGTCATGCCGCCGATCTGCCCGTGGCCGGGCATCGCGACAAGCGAATTCGGATGTCATCCCCAGACGGCTGCCGACCATAACATGATTCGCATAAGACATATTATGGAATATTTTTGTATGGCCGGGTTCGGCATTTGCCGGTTGGCTACCGCAGCGCGCTTGGACGATTAGGAGCTTATCCTCAGCTGCGATATCAATGCGGCCATCGTCAAAACCGTGCGATCTCAGTGACTTGAGGACTATTCCGAATTTAATTTCTGCGGCCTCTCAGGCAGAAATTCGCATCCCGTCGTAGGCCGGCTCGACATGCGGCGGCAAGGCTTCGCGCAGCGCGTCGTAGTCCAGATCGGTGTGCATGTTGGTCAGCACGGCCCGCTTCGGCTTCAACCGCTCGATCCAGGCCAGCGCATCGGACAAGGAGAAATGGCTCGGATGCGGCGTGTGCCGCAGCGCGTCGACGATCCACACATCGAGGCCGGTCAGCGCCTCGGCGCTGGCGTCCGGCATCCCGACAAGGTCGGCCGTGTAGCCGACGCCGCCGATGCGGAAGCCAAGGCACGGAATGTCGCCATGGTCCACCAGAACGGGCAGCGCCGTCAGCGTGCCGCCGTCGCCTTGGATCGCGACCGGCTCGCCGGGCTTGAGCCGGTGCTCGGAAAGGATCGGCGGATAACCGCTGCCGGGCGGCGTCATGAAGCAATAGCCAAACCGCGCATGCATCGCGCGTGACGTCGGCTCATCCAGATACACGTCGATCGGCCGCCGGTGCTTGATGAACAGCGCGCGCAGGTCGTCGACTCCATGGGTATGGTCGGCGTGCTCGTGGGTGAACAGGACGCCGTCGAGCTTGGTCACGTCGGCGCCGAGAAGCTGCTCGCGCAGATCCGGCGAGGTATCGACCAGCACGCTGGTTTTCCCGCCGGCGCCGGTTTGTTCGATGAGGATCGAGCAGCGGCGGCGACGGTTCTTCGGATTGTCGGGATTGCAGGCGCCCCAGCCGAGCGCCGGTCGCGGTACGCCGCCGGAAGAGCCGCATCCCAGAATGGTGACCGTCAAGTTCATGCGGCAGCCGAGATGTTGCGCGGGACCTTTTTGAAAAGCCGGAAGAAATTGTCGGTCGTCAGGTCGGCGATTTCGGCCGGTGAGACGCCCCGTGTCTCGGCCAGCGTCTTTGCGGTCTCCACGACATAGGCCGGTTCGTTGCGCTTGCCGCGATATTTCCCAGGCGCGAGATAAGGCGCGTCGGTTTCGACCAGGATGCGGTCTACCGGCAGGCTCGCCGCGATGTCGCGCAGCGGCTGCGATGCCTTGAAGGTCAGGATTCCGGAGAAGGAGATATACAGGCCGAGCGCAATGGCACGCCGGGCGAGGTCAGGACCGCCGGTGAAGCAATGCAGGACGGCAGGGAAGGCCCCCTTCCCCATTTCCTCCTCCAGGATCCGCGCCATGTCGTCATCGGCGTCCCGCGAATGGATCACGAGCGGCAATCCGGTCTCGCGCGCCGCTGCGATATGAGCGCGCAAGCCCTGTTCCTGGGCCGCGCGGGGCGCGTTGTCGTAGAAATAATCGAGCCCGACTTCGCCGATGGCGACCACCCGGGGATGCGCCGATTTGGCGACAAGATCGGCGGTGCCGATATCCAGTTCCTCGTCCGCATGATGCGGATGGGTGCCGACCGAGCAGAACACATCGCCGAAACGGTCGGTAATCGCGAGCAGCTCCGGCAGCCGGCGAACGCGCGTCGATATCGTGACCATACGGCCGATGCCGGCCTCACGCGCACGGTTGACGACGCCGTCGAGATCGGCGGCAAGGTCGGGAAAATCGAGGTGGCAATGACTGTCGACGAGCATGTGAGATCAGGACGGTCCGGTTGCGCGGGCGGCATTCTGCGGTCCGAGCGCTGAGATTGCGGCAATATCGCTGTGCTCGGCCTGCAGGTCCAAGATAAACGGCGTTCGCCGCCCCGCAACCCGCACGGTCATGCCGCCGGCTTCGGGACGCGCGACTTCGGTGATCGATGACAGCGGCACCTGCATCTGGCGCGTGCCGAACAGGCCAAGCGTGGTGACATCGACCTTGTCGCCGTTTCGCACCAGCCGCACCACATAGACATTTCCGTAGAAGTGCAGCACGACCAGCGGCAGCAGTCCGACGGCGATGACAATGGCGATCGCGCCGGGTCGCGCCCCGCCGGAACGCAGCGCGTTCGCCCAATAGAACCAGCCGACCGACCAGACGAGCGCGGCCAGCATGCTGAGCCGCGCGCGCTTCGCCCGTTGGCGATTTTCATACAGAACCGTCACCGGCTCTCCCTTTCAGTTTGCTCCTCTCGCTCCGGGACGGTTCGCCTGAGGCACGCGCCAGAACCGTCAGCGCGCTGCGATTCACGGTCTCCGCCTTCATATCGACGATGCAAGGCAGCCTGCAGATTGCCCCGTTACGGTCGTCCCGGCTCGGGTTCCACATAGCGCGGAAAGATCGCCGTCGGGGCAGGCAAATTGACGCCGCCGGCAAGCCGGTGCGCGCCGCCCAGTCGCGTGAAACCGCGCTCATCCGCCGGAACCGCCAGAAGATCGAGCAGCTTGACGGCCCCCTCCGGAATGAAGGGCTGGGCGAGGATCGCGACCTGTCGGATCACCTCCGCAGTCACATAGAGCACGGTCTTCTGCCGCGCCGGGTCGGTCTTGGCGAGCGCCCAGGGCGCTTCGGCAGCGAAGTAGCGGTTGGCATCGGCAACCACCGCCCAGATCTGATTGAGCACCTGATGGAGCTGTTGCGTTTTCATCGCCTCGCGCGCACCCGCGAGCATGCCGTCAGCCGCGGCAAGGATCGCCTTGTCGCCCGCTGACAACTCACCCGGCTCCGGCATCACGCCGCCAAGCTGCTTCGCGACCATCGCCAGCGAACGCTGCGCCAGGTTGCCGAGGTCGTTGGCGAGCTCCGCATTGATGCGCGTCGCGATCGCCTCGTAGCTGTAATTGCCGTCCTGTCCGAACGGCACTTCGCGCAGGAAGAAATAGCGGATCTGGTCGACGCCGAAAGTGTCGGCGAGCGTGAAAGGATCCACGACATTGCCGACCGACTTCGACATCTTCTCTCCGCGGTTGAACAGAAAGCCGTGGCTGAAGATGCGACGCGGCACTTCAAGTCCGGCCGACATCAGGAAAGCCGGCCAATAGACCGCGTGGAAGCGAACGATGTCCTTGCCGATCACATGCAGATCGGCCGGCCAGTATTTCCTGAACATCTCGCCGTCGGCATCGGGATAGCCGACTGCGGTGATGTAGTTCGTCAGCGCGTCCACCCACACATACATGATGTGCTTGTCGTTGCCCGGCACGCGCACGCCCCAATCGAATGTGGTGCGCGAGATCGACAGATCCTGCAAACCGCCTTTGACGAAGCTCGCAACCTCGTTCAGCCGCTCCTTCGGCAGCACGAAGTCGGGGTGTTTCGCATAGAGGTCGAGCAGCTTGTCCTGATAGGCGGACAGGCGAAAGAAATAGCTCTCCTCCTCGACCCATTCGACGGGTGTGCCGGTCTCGATCGAGAGACGAGCCCCCTGCTCGTTCAACCGCGTTTCGTCTTCGGCGAAATAGCGCTCATCGCGCACGGAATACCAACCAGCATATTTCGCAAGATAGATGTCGCCATTGGCTTCCATCTTCTCCCAGATCGCCTTTGACGCGGCGTGATGGCGATCCTGTGTCGTCCGGATGAAATCGTCATTCGAGCAATTCATCCGCTCGACCATCGCCTGGAAGCGCGGCACGTTGCGGTCGACCAGTTCGCGCGCGGTCAGACCTTCGCGCGCGGCGGTCTGCTGGATCTTCTGGCCATGCTCGTCGGTCCCGGTGAGGAAATAGACGTCATAACCGTCGAGCCGCATGAATCGCGCAATCGCGTCGGTGGCGATCGCTTCATAGGCGTGGCCGATATGCGGCACGCCGTTGGGGTAGGAAATGGCCGTTGTGATGTAAAACCGTGGCTTCGCCGGCATTGGGGCGTTCAATCTTCTGATGGGATCGGCAGGTCGGGCGGTTGCCGTCGAACAGCTATCAGCCGGCCGCGGCATCGGCAAGGCGAGCAAATGTCCGGAAGATCAACGGCTTTCGATCGAGATTGTAGATATCGGTGTCGCGGGCGGCGGTATTCACCTGGTCCCATATCTCGGCGAGCTGGGCTGCCTTGGCCTTGTCCTGCAGATCGTGGGCAAGCCGGGTCGACAGCCAGGCATTGACGCTGTCCATGACCATGTCGAAAGCGTGGGCATCCGCCATGGCCAGGCTGTCAGCCAGGGCGTGAAGCTCCCGCATGTCGATCGCCGGCAGACGGGCGAGTTGCGCCATGGTCTGCTGGCGCAGCTTGAAGGCGGGCCCTTCGGACAGGGACAGCGCGCGGCTCACGCTGCCTTCGGCCGCGGCGATCAGAGCGGGCTCCGGCTCCTCCCCTGTTGCCGCCCGGAGCACTTTGCCGAGGGCCTCATCCGGGAGGCTGCGCAGCAGCAGCCGGTGACACCGCGAGCGGATGGTGGGGAGCACGAGACCCGGTGCATGGCTCACCAGAAAAAACAGCGTACGGGCCGGCGGTTCTTCGAGTCCCTTCAGAAGGGCGTTGGCGCTTTCCGCGTTGAGATCGTCGACCGCATCCACGATCACGATCCGCCAGCCACCGAACCCGGCCGTCGCGCCCAGAAATCCGGCCACCTTCCGCGCGTCGTCCACGCGGATCACAGTGCGGAGCTTGCCCGTATCGGACAGCGTCCGCTCCAGCACAAGGAGATCGGGATGCGATTGCGCAGCAACGAGGCCAGTCACCGCGTGATCTCCCGGCACCGCGAGCGACGTCGCCGATTGGACCTCGGCCGACATCGGATCGGGATGGGCCAACACGAAGCGCGCCATGCGAAAGGCCAGCGTCGCCTTGCCGATGCCCGGCGCGCCCCCGATCAGCCAGGCGTGCGGAATGCGACCCGAGCGGTAGGCGTCGAGCAGGGTCCGTTCGGCCGCTTCATGTCCGAAAAAAGCGGTGGTCTGACGCGGATGCGGGATGCCGTCCTCATCCGGCTCGGCGGCCGCACGCGCCATCAACCCGTCTCCCCGATCGCGAGGGGTGCGGTTGCCGGATCGAGCCTGCGCGTCACGATCGACCACACGCGGTCGGCAACCTGCTCAGGCGCGTCGCTCGCATCGATCATCACGCAGCGCTCGGATTCCTCGCGCCCGAGCTGCTGATACGCTTCACGCAGCCGCTCGTGGAACGCCAGGTCCTCGCTTTCGAAGCGGTCGATTTCACCGTC
>NZ_DATMRX010000095.1:0-4888 GCF_035565855.1 Pseudorhodoplanes sp. | reverse complement strand
CAGCGGCCGGTCGTTGAGTTTCGCCAGCGGGCGGAACTGGCCGCTTTTGATGAGCGGCAGGCTCGGCGCGATCCCGTCCACGATGAAATCGACGCTGCCGGTGAGCAGGCCCTGCACCACCTCGGAGCTGCCCTTGTAAGGCACCAGCACCACGTCGATGCCGGCGGCCTTGGCGAAGGTCGCGCCGGCGAGGCGCGTGATGATGATGCCCGCGCCGTAGTTGAGCTTGGTCTTGCTCGCCTTGCCGCGCGCGATCAGCTCCTGGATCGTCTTGGGCCCGTCGCTCGCCCGCACGGTAAGCAGCGAAGTGTTCTTTGCCGTCAGCGTGATCGCCGCGAAATCCTTGAACGGGTCATAGTTCATGGAGGCGCCGGTCGCCGGGTTCATCACCAGCGTGGTGTCCATCGCGGCGAGCAGCGTGGTGCCGTCGGCCGGTGCGTTCGCCACCAGTTGTGCGCCGATGCCGGTGTTGGCGCCGGGGCGGTTCTCGATAACGACGCTTTGGCCCCACATCTCCGACAGCTTCTGGCCGAGGATGCGGATGTTGACGTCGGTCGGTCCTCCGGCGGGGAAGGGCACGACGATCCGCACCGGGCGATTGGGGAAATCGCCCTCAGCGGATGCGGGCGCGCTGCCGATAAGGGTCGCTGCCAGAAACAAGCAAAGCGTCATTCCGGGCGCCGCCGCGCGAGGGGCGATCCGGAATCCAGACGCGAACGCGGAGCTTGCCTGGCTGACCTGCGGATTGCGGATCGCGCGCCATAGCGCGTCGAAGGCGCGCGTGACCGCGCTTGTGGGCGCGCGTCCGGAACGGTGTCGGAAGGACCGGGCGCGCATGGGAACCTCCGGGGCTATGCGAGCTTGCGCGTGGTGTCGTCGAACAACTCGTCCACGGTGAACTTGCGTGGGATCATCTGCTGCTTCACGGCATAGTCGATGATCCGCTCCAGCGCCGCGCGGTTGGCCTCGACGCCGAAGCGATACGGGTCGAGCGCCCCCTTGGGCGCGGATGTGTCGAGATCGCGCGCCGCCTTGAACAGGCGGAAAATCTCCTCCACCACGTCGGGGCGCTCCTTGGCGATCTTTTCGCGCACGATCACCATGTGGTTGACCGGCACGCCGCCGTGGCCCAGCGCCCATTCCTTGTTGGCGTTTTCGGCATCGGGGATCAGCGTCTTGAAGCGCGGATCGGGGAACTTGTCGCCGATCAGGGCGGCATCCACCTCGCCGTCGATCAGCATTTGCGGCAGTTGCTTGGTCGCCGGCGCGCGCTTGACGAACGGCGGGTCCTTGTATTCCGCGACGTGCGGGTCCTCCATGGTGGTGATCTCCACCTTGGACCAATCGACGCCGTAAGACTCCGCCAGGATTCCGCGCACCCAGATGCCGGTGGTCTGGGTGTAGGAGCGCACGCCGAACTTCTTGCCGTTGAGGTCGGACGGCTTCATTACGCCACGCTCGGAATTGTAGGCGACGGTGTGAAGCTGGCCGCGGCCGAGCACGGTCGCCGGCAGCAGTACGTAGGGCAGGCCGTAGCTCTTGGCCTGCAGGAAAGTGACAATGGCAAGCTCCCCGCAGTCGAAGCGGTGCTCGCGCACCATCGGCTTGAAGCCGCGATTGGGGACCGGAAAGTCGGGGAAGTCCCATTCGATCAGGTCGGACTTCACGCGGCCGTCCTTCAGCGCGACCACGTTGGGATAGCTGCCGAGCAGGGTGTGAAGCTTGATCTTGTCGGGGCGTGTCAGCACGGCAATGTCTCCCTTGAATTTCAGCCGGCGGTCTTGGCTAGCGCCGGATAGAGCTTGAGCGCGGTCTTGTAGAAAATCTGATCTTGATCGCCTTGCGGCAAGAAGGAAAGCGCCTTGCGCGCCATGTCGATCAGTTCGGGCAGCGGCGGCTTCGCCGCCGGGAAGTTCGAGCCCCAGGTCATGCGCTCGGCGCCGAACTCGCTGACGGCCTTGCCGAGAAATGCCTCGGGGGTGGATTTGCCCTTCACCGATTGCTCGATCGGGCGGTGCGTGATCTTGAGATAGACATTGGGATATTTCGACAGCGCCCAGAGCGGCGCGGCGGAGGCGAACGGCGGGCCGTCCTCGGCCTCCGCCCGCGCGAAATGGTCGAGGATGACCGGCACATTCGGGAAGCGTTTCAGCACGGTTTCGAGCAGCGGCAGGCCCTTCACGCGCATCTGCATACAGACGGAGGTGCCGGTGTCGCTGGCGTATTGCCAGGCAGGGAAGGCGGCCTCTTCGGCGAAGAACGTTTCCTGTTCGGCATGGGTCGAGCCGGAGGTGAAGATGCGCATGCCGGTGAGTCCCTGGCTCATCCAGTGCTTCATCTTGGCGACGGCATCCGGCGCGACGACGTCGATGGAGAACACGCCGGTGAAGCGCTCGGGGTGGGCGGCGACCGATTCCGCGACGTAAGTGTTGTCGAAGGCATAGGCCGAGGCGGCCTGCACGAGGACGGCCTTGGCGACGCCGGCGGCTTTCTCGGCGGCCACCATGTCCGGATAGTCGATCGGGTGTTCGGCCGACCAGTTCGATTGCTTCCCGAACACGGGCGCGAGCGGATATTTCTGGGTGTCGGTGGCGATAACGTGGGTGTGGGTGTCGATGATCATGTCGGGGCCAGATTGAAAGGAGCGCGATATTAGCGATCCGTTGCGCCCCGGCCTAGCGGCTTCTGGAAAAACCCGCCCCGTCATTCCGAACGCGGCGCATCGACACGTTCATGTTCATGCGCAGCCAGAATCAAGAGGCCCTACCGCTGTCATTCCGGCCGCCGCTGGCGGCGAGCCGGAATCCAGAGGCGGGTTCGGAATTTGTTTCCGGATTCCCGGTTCGCGCTTTCAGCGTGTCCCGGAATGACGGAAGGCATGGCCGCAAAAGAAACGGGCCTGGGCCTAGCGACCCAGGCCCGGCGATGACGAGCCGCAACGCTGCGGCGCCGGCCGTTATTTCTTGGTGGCCGGCAGCACGGCGGCGAACTTGCTGCCGCGCACGCACATCTTGCCGCGCGGGTCCTGCCAGAGCTTTTCCGTCTCGTGCAGGTGGCCGAGCGCGCGCGCCACGGTGCGGAAGTCGTATTCGGCAAACCGCTCCGCGATATCGGTGTAGTAGAGCGGTTCCTTGTCGATGGCGGCGAGGATTTTCGCCGCCAGCGCCGCGACCTCCTTCTCGTCGCCCGACTTGCCGACCGCGTCGGCCTTGCCCTTGACGTAATCGTCCACCTTGGCCGTTTCGGCATAGGCGTAGGTGATGCGCTCGTAGTGTTCTTTCGGAATGTGCTCGGGGATGGTGGCGTCGATGCCGACCTTGGCGCCGAGCGGCACCACACCCGCGCCTTGCAGCAGGCTCGGGTCGAGCGGCTTCGCCCGCGCGCCGGGGATGATGAACACATCCTTGTCGGCCTGCACGCGCGTGGCGATGGCCCATTCCACCTCGTTCGGATCGTTCACGTCGATGTCCTCATCGACGATGACGACGTGCTTGAGGTCCATCACCGAGAGGGCGGCGAGCGCCGCGTTCTTGCCGTCGCCGGGCGCTTTCTTGATCGAGATGATGGCGTGCCAGAACGCGCAGCCGCCGAGCGTGACGTTGATGTCCTTCACCGCGACGTTGGCGGTGCGCACCGCCTGGCGGATCTGCGCGTAGCGCGTCGGCGCTGCGAGCCAGGTGTTCTCCCAGGGCATGTGCAGGTTGTAGTAGATCGCGTCCTTGCGCATCGAGATGGCCTTGATGCGCACCAGCGGATTCCAATGCAGCCCGCCCATCAGGCGGGTGAACTCGCCGAAGCGGCCCTCCGGCCAGGTCCAGCCGGTCGGCAGGATTTCCGCCTCCAGCACGATCTCGGCGTCGGCGATGTAAGGCACGTCGATGGTCTGGCAGGGCGCGAGCTCGACGGGCTCGCCGCGCAGGCCGCCGGCGATGGCCATTTCATCGACGCCAAGCGCGGCGCGATAGCCCGAGCCCATGATCTCGAACGGGTGCGTGCCGATGCTGATCGAGATCGGCAGCGGCTCTTTGCGCTCGAACGCGCGCTGCGCGAACATGCGCATGTTGTTCGGCGTGACGATGTCGATGCCGGTGAGGCTCTTTTCCTTGACGATGAAGCGGTAGATGCCGCTGTTCACGCCAAGCTCGGGGTCCTTGGCGATGACGACGCCGGCCGTGATCATCGGCCCGCCGTCGTAGATCGACGACATCGGGATCGGCAGCTTGTAGAGATCGACGTCGTCGCCGACATAAGTGACTTCGCGCGTCGGCGAAGTCTTCACATGCTTGGGCGGGATCGGCTTGGCGATGGCATCGGCCAGCTTGAATTCGATTTCGCCGAAATTCTCGCAACCCATCGACATCACGGCGCGCTCGCGCGAGCGGATGATGCCGGACACAACCGGTATGTCGTAGCCGATGACGTTATGGAAAAAGAGCGCGGTCTTGGCCTGATCGACCAACGTGGCGATGTGTCGGATATCGACCGCCTGATGCAGGTCAACCAGTTCGCCAGCCTGCCGCAAGCGGTCCAGGAACTGGCGGAAATTCTCGTTCATTGCGGACATCTCCAAGGGCGGGATCGGAAGCGGGCGCACCCTACCGACCGCGGCATGGCGGAGCAATGCATTCGGATGCGGCGCGGAGATTCCTCATTCTGAGGAGCGCCCGCAGGGCGCGTCTCGAAGGATCCTCATGGTTCGAGACGCCCGCCTGCGCGCGCTTCGGCGGGCTCCTCATCATGAGGAGTCGCGACCAATGCGCGAAAAACTTATCCCCGCTCTCCGAACCGCATTTATCCTGTCCGCAGCCTTGCTCATCGAGGGCGTCGTCGATCGCGACGTTTGATGACGGAGCGGGGCGCGGTGTCCGACAACGACATCGCGGTGGAG
>NZ_DATMRX010000094.1:0-5652 GCF_035565855.1 Pseudorhodoplanes sp. | reverse complement strand
CGACGGGGTAGTGGCGAAGGTCCTCCGCCTGGAGGGACAGACGTTCGAAAAGGACGAAGTCATCGTGATGCTCGAATCCGAGAGCGAGAAGGTCTGATCGCATGCGCAAGATCCAGTCGATGGTCAGCACGTCTTCTCCGGATTTTCGGAAGTACGACGCACATAATCGGCGTGTCGTGGCAGAGTTTCGCGCCAAGCAGGAGGCGGCCCGCCATGAGCGCCCCGCGCGGGACCTCGATCGCTTGGAAAAGCAGGGAAAAATGCGTCCCCGCGAGCGCATCGAGAAGCTGCTCGATCCCGGCACGCCCTTTCTGGAACTTTCCTCGCTGGCGGCCAACATGGCGTATGACGGCGATTCTCCTTCGGCCAGTGCCATCGTCGGCATCGGCGTGGTCTCCGGGCGGGAGGTGATCATTCGCGCGGACGACCCCTCGGTGAAGGGCGGGGCATGGTACCCACTGACCGCGAAGAAGATCGTGCGGGCGCTGGACATCGCGATGGAGAACCGGCTGCCGGTGATCCATCTATGCGATTCCGCGGGCGGGTTCCTGCAGCTCCAGTCGGAAGTCTTCCCCGACAAATACATGGCCGGCCGGATCTTCAGGAACCAGTCGATCCTGTCGAAGATGGGCGTGAAGCAGCTGGCCCTCGTCTTCGGTCATTGCACCGCCGGCGGCGCGTACATCCCGGGACTCTCCGATTACAGTGTGATCGTGCGCGGCACGGGCGCCGTCTTCCTCGGCGGTCCTCCGCTGGTCAAGGCCGCGACCGGCGAGGAGGTGACCGTCGAGGAACTCGGCGGCGCCGACATGCACACCAGCGTTTCCGGGACCTGCGACTATCCAGCGGCAAGCGAGGAAGAGGCGATCCACATCGGCCGCGAGATCGTCGCGCAATGGGACCGGCCGAAAAAATGGGACTGCCAGAGGGAAGCGCCGGAAGAGCCCGCTTACGATCCGCAGGAGATCTACGGGATCATTCCCGACGACATCAAGAAGTCCTTCGATATGCGCGAGGTCATCGCCCGCATCGTCGACGGCAGCCGCTTTCACGAATACCAGCCGAATTACGGCACCACGCTGATCTGCGGCTTTGCCAATATCTGGGGCTACAAAGTCGGCATCCTCGCCAACAATGGCGTGCTCTTCAACGACTCGTCGCTCAAGGGCGGGCATTTCATCGAACTCTGCAACCAGAACAACACGCCGCTGGTCTTCCTGCAGAACATCACCGGCTACATGATCGGCCGCGAATATGAGCGGCGGGGGATCACCAAGGATGGCGCCAAGATGATCATGGCGCAAAGCTGCTCGCGTGTGCCGAAGTTCACCGTCATGTGCAACGGCTCCTTCGGCGCCGGCAATTACGGTATGTGCGGGCGCGCCTTCGACGGCAGGTTCCTGTTCACCTGGCCGAACCACCAGATCGGCGTCATGGGCGGCGACCAGGCCGCCAATACGCTGGCCGAGGTAAAGATCAACCAGATGAAGCGGAACGGCGGCACGATCGACGAGGGCGAGATCCAACGCCTTTGGGAACAGACGCGCGCCGCCTATCAGGAGCAGCTGTCGGCTTACTATTCCACCTCCCAGATATGGGATGACGGCATCATCGACCCGGTCGACACGCGCAATGCTCTTGGCATCGCCATCTCGGCCTCGCTGAACGCACCGCTCGGCGAGAGCGGCTACGGCGTCTTCCGGTTTTAGGCGATGGCAGGGCCCATCCACTTCTACTTCGACTTCGCGTCGCCCTACGCCTATTGCGCGGCGGGCGAAGTCGAGAAGATCGGCGCGGAGTTCGGCCGCGCCATCGAATGGCGCCCGATCCTGTTGTGGGCCGTGCTCAAGGCTCATGGGATCGCGCCGCCGATGGATTCACCCGTCAAGCGAGCCTATTTTCTCAATGACATGCAGCGTTCCGCCGCGTTTTTCGGCCTTGCCTACCGCCAGCCGGCCAAGCTGCCGCTTTCCTCCCACCTCGCCGCACGCCTTTTCCACGCGACCGCCAAGAGCGAACCGCGACTGGCGATCGCGCTGGCTCGCCGGCTTCTTTCCGCTTTCTTCGCGGAACAAAAGGACATCTCCGACGAAGCCACGGTGACCGCTCTTGCCGCTGAACTGGGCATTCCGGCGGACGCCGCAGCGGACGGCATGAAGGGATCGCTTGGACGCTCGCTCCTCGAGAGCGCTGTCCAGGAGGCGGTCTCGGCCGGCGCGGTGGGCTCGCCATATTTTCTGGTAGACGGCGAAGGGTTTTTCGGAGCAGACAGGCTTCCGCAATTGCGCTGGTTCCTGGGCGGAGGAGGACGATGACGACATTCGAGGACATCACCTACAAGCTTGCAGACGGCTTCGTTCGCATCGCCGTGAACCGCCCGGACAAGCTGAATGCGTACCGGAATCAGACTGCTGACGAGTTGCGCGAAGCGATCGCCCTGGCCGAAGCGGAGGGTACGGCTCGCGCCATCCTGATGACCGGTGAGGGCCGGGCTTTCGGTTCAGGCTACGACCTCTCGACTGTCAGGCCGGACGAGGTCCCCGCGCTGGATGACGTTCTGGAGCGCCACTTCAACCCCTTGGTTCACGCCATGCGCCACTCCCGGCTGCCGATCGTGGCGGCCATCAACGGGCCTTGCGCCGGCGCGGCCGTCGGCATCGCGCTGGCTGCGGATATCGTGCTGGCCGGGCGGTCGAGCTATTTCTACGAGCCCTTCGTAGGGATCGCTTTGGTGCCCGATGCCGGCAACACGATTTTCCTGTCGCGCATGCTCGGAAGAATCCGCGCCTCGGGCATGATGCTGCTCGGGGACCGCATCTCCGCGGAAAAGGCCCTCCAATGGGGGCTCTTGTGGGAAGTCGTCGACGATGCAGAAGTCGAATCGGCCGCGGCGGCCATTTGTGCCAGGCTGGCACAGCTCGAACCCCAAGCGCTCGCCAGCACCAAGCGCCTCATTGCCGACGCCGCGGATTTTGCCATGGCGGAGCAACTCGATCTCGAACGTGACCTTCAGGGTGAGGCCGGTCGGTCACCGGCGATGAAAGCCAAGATCGCCGCCTTCTTCGCCAGACAGAAGGGCTAGCCGGGTGGCGAGTATCCGCATCGATACCGGCGGGCGGAAATCGCCGGTCCGCCAAGCGCGGTAACGGAGGACACGCGATGGAAAACGCGCTCGGCTCCACACGGTTCATCGACGCCGATAGCCGGGTCGTAGCGGATTTTGCCGCCGATCACGCGGGCGCCGGCGATGCGCGCTCGAAAGCGGTGAACCTCTACTACGCGTTGCGCGACGCGGTCCCTTATGACATGCGCACGTTCGGCTTGGATGAAGGGCAATTCATCGCCTCCAATGTGCTGGGCGCCAACTCGGCCTTCTGCGTGCCAAAGGCGATTGCTCTTGCGGCAGTGGCCCGCGCGGCAGGCATTCCCGCGAAGATCGGTTTCGCGAATGTCCGGAACCATCTCACGTCCCCGCGGCTCGCCGCCCTGATGGATGACGACATCTTTCGCTGGCACGCTTACACCTCCCTTTTCCTCGATGGCAGCTGGGTCAAGGCAACGCCCGCTTTCGACATCGGACTGTGCGAGCGACACGGCGTCCTGCCCCTCGAATTCGACGGGCGCTCCGATTCCATCTTCCACCCGTATGATCGGGATGGTCGCCAGCACATGGAGTATGTCGATTTCATTGGCGAGTTTACCGACATGCCCTATGACGCGTTCGCCACCGAGATGCGCGCGGCCTATCCGCGCCTCCTGGAGGCGCTCGACCAAGACCGGGCCCGGGCAGCCCGATTGAGAAACTGAACAATTCCGATCGAGATTGGCAGAGAAATGACAGAAGCAGTCTACATCCTTTCCGGCGTCCGTACGGCAATCGGCACTTTCGGCGGCACCTTGTCGAACGAACTGCCGGCGGCGCTGGGGGCCCGGGTCGCGGCCGAGGCAGTCCAGCGCGCCGGCGTGGAGGCGGGCGAGATCGGACATGTCGTCTACGGGAACGTGATCCCGACCGGACCGAAGGACGCCTATCTCGCGCGGGTCGCTGCCATCGACGCCGGCATTCCAAAAGAAGTCCCGGCGATGACGCTCAACCGGCTCTGTGGAAGCGGCGCGCAGGCTATCGTGTCGGCCGCCCAGAACGTCATGCTTGGCGACACGGACGTCGCGCTTGCAGGGGGCGCGGAGGTGATGAGCCGCGCGCCGCATTATGTCCAGTCTGCCCG
This sequence comes from Pseudorhodoplanes sp., assembly GCF_035565855.1. Classification (GTDB taxonomy): domain Bacteria; phylum Pseudomonadota; class Alphaproteobacteria; order Rhizobiales; family Xanthobacteraceae; genus Pseudorhodoplanes. Next base: position 1,426 of record NZ_DATMRX010000094.1, on the reverse strand, counting down.
TTTCGGCCAGAAAATGGGCGACGTGACGATGCTGGATGGCCTGACCGGAGTGCTGACCGATCCGTTCGGCAACGGCATCATGGGCGTGACCGCAGAAAACGTCGCCGAGAAATACCGGATCTCCCGACAGGACCAGGACGCCTTTGCCCTGGAAAGCCAGCGTCGCGCGGCGGCGGCTATCGAAGCGGGGCATTTCAAATCGCAGATCCTGCCTCTGGAGGTTACCAGCGGGCGAAAGACTGTGACGTTCGACACGGATGAACATCCGAAACCGGCCACCACCCTCGAGACGCTGGCCTCGCTCAGGCCGGCCTTCAAGAAAGACGGCATGGTGACCGCCGGCAATTCATCCGGCGTCAATGACGGCGCAGCCGCTGTCGTTCTTGCCTCGGAGCGCTATGTGGACCGTAGTGGCGCCAAGCCGCTCGGCCGGATCGTGGCCTATGCGCATTCGGGGGTCGAGCCCGGCATCATGGGCATTGGTCCCGTGCCAGCCGTTCGCGCTCTGGTCGACCGCGCCGGCATCAAGGTCACCGATTTCGACGTGATCGAATCGAATGAAGCGTTTGCGTCACAGGCTTTGGCGGTAGGCCGCGAGCTCGGGCTCGACCCAGCCAAGGTCAATCCGGACGGCGGCGCGATCGCGCTCGGCCATCCCGTTGGCGCCACGGGCGCGATCCTGACTGTCAAGGCACTCTACTATCTGCAGCGCACGGGCGGCCGCTATGGTCTTGTCACGATGTGCATCGGCGGCGGGCAGGGTATCGCCCTCGCCATCGAGAGGGTCTGACCAATGCACGCCGCCAAGGACCGAGCAGCGGTTTTGGGCTAAAGGGCGTGCAGAAACGATCGTTCAAGCGGGGTCGCGCAAATCTACGGTTTGCGCGATGTGCTTCAGGCGCGTGCTCGGGGCGCTTCAGCCTCGCGCGTCCGGACGCTTCGCGATCAATCCCATGCCGACGCCGACTACGCCGCCAGCGGCCTTGACCAATGCATCGGCAAGCTTGGCGTGGCGGTCGGGGGTAAGCGCCTGTGCAAGTTCGAGCCCGCCAGCGACGAACACCACGAGCAGCAGCGCCATAGGCCAGGAGCGGCGATATCCGACACAGAAAAGCAGCCCCAGCAGCGCGAAGGCTGCGGCTCGCTCGAATGTCGGGCCGGATCCGAGCTGAGGGCGGTCGGCCAGGGGCGATATCGTCGCCGTCAATATGACGAGGAGCGTGACCCAGGCGAGGATGCGGGCGATGTTTCTGATCATCGCCCTTTCCTAACCCTTCTTTGCGCGGCGCGCGACCTCCAATGCTTCACCCTTTCGGTGTAGGCGCGGTAGCAGTGCTCAGAGCGGGAGGCTGGTGATACCGGTTCGGCCGCTTCGTTTGGCACCGTTAGGCGGTCGGCGGCGATGGAACGGAATGGGATTCCTCGG
>NZ_DATMRX010000093.1:0-25968 GCF_035565855.1 Pseudorhodoplanes sp. | reverse complement strand
CGCAGATCGGTGACGTGATAGCGCTCGTTTGATTTCAGAGCCTCCACCGTCTCCTGCGGTAACGACACTCCGAAACGGCCGGCCTCACGCAGCAATCCGAGAAAAACTCGCTCCGATCGCGGCGCGAGCGCCTGCAACTCTTTCGACGTGAACATCGGATCGCAGGTGTCGCCTGCGCGCTTCAAGAGGATCATTTCCCCGCTGACCAGATAGAAGCCGCACGTCTCCTGCGCAGCACATGCGGTCAGGAATTGCGGGTCGATGCGCCGCACAGCAGCGCGGTCGAGCTTGCTGTCGACGTAGCCGAGATGCGGCCAGGGTCCGAGACTCATTGGTTTTTGCATGTCAGGCTATGTCGAGTTCCTGTTTCATCGCGCGCACGAACCGATCCATCGCCGTGGGCTCATAGTCCGTCGGCTCTGCTGCGCCCCAAATCGGCTTCGGCCAGGCCTTGTCGGTCTTGTAGCGGGCGATGATGTGGACATGCAGCTGCGGAACCGCATTGCCCAATGCGGCGACATTGAGCTTGTCACATTGCGTGGCGGATTTCAGGCCGCGGCTGGCGCGCGCGATTTCGCCGATGAGCTGCGCCTGGCCCTCCTCGTCGAGGTCGATGATCTCGACAATGTCCGGCCGCCGCGGAACCAGGATCAGCCAGGGGTAATTGGCGTCCTTGGCAATCAGGGCCCGCGACAGCGGAAAATCGCCAAGTTCGACGGTGTCCCGCGCAAGTTGCGGGTGCAGCGACCATCCGTCCAAATTCATCTGAATGTCCAGGAAGTTGCGGGGAGCGGCAGGTTATCACCTCCACGGCCGTTTTGCTTGCTTTCGGCGCGGGGAGGCCCGATATAACGGGCGGGAGGTTGGCGGTGGGCGAGCCACTCGCCAACCGGGTCAGGTCCGGAAGGAAGCAGCCCTAACGAGCTCCGGTTCGGGTCGCTTGTCAGCCTCCCACCCCTTTTTTCGCATCGACTGAGGTGTCCGGGCCGCGCCGGCGCCGCGAACCCGGAAGCGCCAGACGCGCATGAGCGAAACCGGCAAACAGCCAACGGTGGACGCCGCGCCTCAAGGCGCCGGCGGCTACCGCGTGCTGGCGCGCCGCTACCGGCCGTCGACCTTTGCCGATCTGATCGGCCAGGACGCCATGGTCCGCACGATCTCGAACGCGTTCGAGACCGGCCGCATCCCGCAAGCCTGGATTCTCACCGGCGTCCGCGGCGTCGGAAAGACCACGACCGCCCGCATCCTCGCGCGCGCGCTGAACTATCAGTTGGCGGACGGCACGATCAAAGGCCCAACCGTCGACATGCCGGTGATGGGCGAACACTGCCAGGCGATCATCGAGAGCCGCCATATCGACGTCATCGAGATGGACGCCGCGTCGCACAACAGCGTCGACGATGTGCGCCAGATCAACGATGCGGTGCGCTACGCGCCGGTCAGCGCGCGCTACAAGGTCTATATCCTCGACGAAGTTCACATGCTGTCGACCGCGGCGTTCAACGCGCTGCTGAAGACGCTCGAGGAGCCGCCGCCGCACGCGAAGTTCATCTTCGCGACGACCGAAATCCGAAAGGTGCCGATCACGGTGCTGTCGCGCTGCCAGCGCTTCGACCTGCGCCGCGTCGACGGCGACCTCCTGGTGCGTCATCTCGATGGCATTGCGAAGAAGGAGAATGTCACCGCCGAGCCCGAGGCACTGGCGCTGATCGCACGCGCGGCCGAAGGCTCGGTCCGCGATTCGCTGTCGCTGTTCGATCAGGCGATCGCGCATGCGGCTGGCGAGGTCCGCGCCGAGGATGTGCGTCAGATGCTTGGTCTGTCAGATCGAGCACGGATCGTCGATCTGTTCGAAATGCTGCTGAAGGGCGATGTCGCCGCGGCTCTGAAGGAGCTGCGCGACCAATACGATTCCGGCGCCGATCCTGCCGTCATTCTCTCCGATCTTGCGGAGTTCACCCATTTCGTGACGCGGGTGAAGCTTGTCCCGTCCGTTGCCGACGATCTGTCGCTGAGCGAGGCCGAGCGCGTGCGCGGCAAGGCGTTCGCCGCTCAGCTTTCGATGCGGGTGCTGTCTCGGACCTGGCAAATGCTGCTGAAAGGGCTCACCGAGGTGCAGCAGGCCGGACGCCCTGTGGCAGCGGCCGAAATGCTGTTGGTGCGGATTGCCTACGCCGCCGACCTGCCGACGCCTGACGAGGCGATCCGTGCATTGGCCAACGGCAATGGGGTGTCGGAATTGTCAGCGATGTCAGCGCCTCGCGGCAATGGCGGCACCGCGACAATGTCGTTTGCTGCGTCATCGGCGCCCGCGCAAGTCATTGCGCCTCGCGGCGATCTGCCGCGCAATGGACCGCGCGCCATGGCCGCGCCTGCTTTGGGCACAGTACCGCGTCCTGCGGAAGCCGAAGCTGCGCCGGTCGTAAGCATCGGCTCTTTCGAAGAGCTTGTTCAGCTCGCCGCGGAAAAGCGCGATCTGCGAGTGAAGACCGCGCTGGAGCGCGATGTGCGGCTGGTGCGCTGCGAGGACGGCAAGCTCGAAATTGCGCTCGAGCCCGGCGCTGCGCAATCGATCGTCAACGAACTGCCCGGCAAGTTGAAGATGTGGACCGGCCGGCAATGGGTGGTGGTGCTATCGCGCGAAGCCGGACAACCCACCCTGAAGTCCCAGATGGACGCACGGGAAGCCGAATTGAAACGCGGCGTGCGCGCCGATCCGCTCGTGCAGGCCGTGCTGGAACGGTTTCCCGGCGCGGAGATCGTCGCGGTGCGGACGCGCGAGATGGATGCCCTGCCGCCCGAGACCGATCCGCTTCCCGATCCGTCCGACGATTACGACAACGAAAACGAAAGGTAGGACATGGCCGATTTCATGGGCATGATGAAGAAGGCCGCGGAACTGCAATCCAAGATGCAGTCGATGCAGGCCGAGCTTGAGGCCGTCGAAGTCGAAGGCGTCTCCGGTGGCGGCGTGGTGAAGGTGACGCTGTCCGGCAAAGGCGATCTGCGCAGCGTTAAGGTCGACGACTCGCTGATGAAGCCCGACGAAAAGGAGATCCTCGAGGATCTTCTGGTGACGGCCCATGCCGACGCCCGCAGGAAGCTCGAAGATGTCATGAGCGAGAAGATGAAGGCGCTCACGGGCGGACTGCCGTTGCCTGGCGGATTCAAACTGCCCTTCGGCTGACGCACAGCAACGATGGCTGACGACGATTATCTGATCAGACCCGATCCGCTTGATCCGCGGTTGACCGAGCGTGTGCGCGGCGTCGATCAGACCGGCGCCGAGATCGAGACCTTGGTCACCGTCGAGCGGCCATTGACGATCTTCCTGAATTCGCAGGAGATCGTGACCGCGATGACCATCGGCGATCATCCGGATTATCTGGCGATCGGATATCTGCTCAATCAGAACATGCTGCAGCCGGACGATGTGGTCACCGGCGTCGATTACGATGAGGAATTGCAGGTCGTGGTGGTGCGCACCGAGCGCGCGACCGATTACGAGGAAAAGCTGAAGAAGAAGGTACAGACTTCGGGCTGCGCGCAGGGCACGGTATTCGGCGATCTCATGGAGGCGCTGGAAAATGTCACGCTGCCCGCGGCGCCCTTGCGGACCTCCTGGCTCTACGCGCTGACGCAGAAGATCAACACCACGCCGTCGCTCTATCTTGAAGCCGGAGCGATCCACGGATGCGTGCTCGCGCAGGAGGATCGCCCGCTGGTCTATATGGAGGATGTCGGACGGCACAATGCCGTCGACAAGATTGCCGGCTGGATGTTCCAGGAGAAGGTGCCGGCGCACGACAAGATCTTCTACACCACTGGTCGGCTCACCTCCGAAATGGTCATCAAGACGGTGCGCATGGGCATTCCGATCCTCGTCTCGCGATCCGGCTTTACCGCATGGGGAGTCGAGCTCGCGCGCAAGGCCAATCTCACGTTGATCGGTCGCGCGCGCGGCAAGCGCTTCACCGCGCTTGCAGGCCTCGACCGCATCGTGTTCGACCAAGACCTCGCCTATGTCGAGGAGGAGAGCGCGAAGCATCGGCGCAAGGCCGCGATGCATGAGGACTAGGTTATTTCCTCATTCCGGGGTGCCGCAAAGCGGCGAACCCGGAATCCAGTTCCTTTGCTCGCGCGCCTGGTTTCCGCGTTGCTTCACTTCGCTCGGTCCCCGGAATGACTGAGAAAGATTATCCCAAAACCCTCGGTCTCGTGCTCGCCGGCGGCCTCGCGCGGCGGATGGGAGGCGGCGACAAGGCGCTGATCGAGATCGGCGGGCGCACGATTCTCGACCGGGTCCTGAGAACGATCGCGCCGCAATGCGACAGCATCATTCTCAATGCGAACGGCAATCCGGAGCGCTTCGCGCAATTCGGATTGCCGGTGGTGGCGGATGACATTCCGGATTTCGCCGGGCCCCTCGCCGGAATTCTGGCGGGCCTCGATTGGGCGGCGGCGCACCGCCCGGACCTGCAATGGATGGTAAGCGTGCCCGGTGACTGTCCGTTCCTGCCGGCGGACCTCGTTGTGAGGTTGCACATCGCACGCACCGAGGCCCATACGCCACTCGCCTGCGCCAAATCCGGCGATTGGCGGCACCCCGTGGCCGGGCTCTGGCCGGTGGCATTGCGCGCGGACCTGCGGCGCGCCCTGGTGGATGAGGATTTGCACAAGATCGAGGTCTGGACTGCACGGCACGGCATCGCCATCACAGAATGGCCCGACCGGCCGCTCGACCCGTTCTTCAACGTCAACACGCCAGAGGACCGCGACCGCGCCAACGATATTGCGCTGCAAAAGCGCGGCGTTCCGTCCGCTTGATGGACTGCCCGCTCCTTAGTATTGCAATAGCTACAAAGGTTGCTCCGGGGGAGATCGGGACCATGAAAAGCTTTATCGCAGCCTGCGTTGCCCTCGTCGTCATCGCGGCTTGCGGCTGGCTCGTGCTCGAGCGCTATCAGGAGCCGGTGGCGGTTGCCTACACCACGAGCGGAGTGCGGCTCTGATCGCGTCCTTGCGCTGACGCTCAGCCGATCAGCGAGGCATAGGGCAGAAATCCGACGGTCGAGCCCGGCTCGACCGTTGTCGTATTTTCGGAGAGTTCCACCAGCCCATCGGTTTCGGTCAGCGAGGTGAGGACGCCCGCGCCTTCCTGCCGGTGCTTGTGCGCTTCGATGACGCCGTCCGCGCCGCGCCGCAGCGCCACCCGCACATATTCGCGACGTCCCTGTTTCTTGCGATACCCAAAGGCCGCGCGCACCGGCAGCGGCACCAGCAGCGGCGGGTTGGCGCCGGAGAGTCGCATCAGGAGCGGACGAACGACGCGCACGAATGTGACGAACGCCGCCACCGGATTGCCGGGCAGGCCGACAAAGGCCGCGTTCACACCCTGAGAGCCGGATATGACGCCCATCGCCACCGGTCGTCCCGGCTTGATCGCCACCCGCCAGAACACCAGGCTGCCGACCGCCTCGACGGCGTCGCGCACATGATCGGCTTCGCCGGTCGAGACCCCGCCGGAGGTGAGAACGAGGTCGTGGTCGCCTGCGGCTTCCTTCAGCGCGGGCGCAAGGTGTGCCGGATCGTCCGGCAAGATCCCGAGATCGGTGACGCTGGCGCCGAGCGCCTCGATCAATCCCGCAAGCAGCGCGCGGTTGGCATCGTAAAGCTGCGCGCGCCCGAGCGGACGGCCCGGCTCGGTGAGTTCATCGCCTGTCGAGAACAGCGCAACGCGAATGCGCCGGCGCACCGAAAGCCCGGTCAGGCCAAGCGCCGAGGCGAGCGCCACATCCGCGATCGACAGCACGCGCCCGGCCGGTAATGCGATGGAGCCGGCAGCAATATCTTCACCGGCAAGCCTGCGATTCGACCCAGGTTTCAGGCCCGGCGGAACGATCACGCGGCCGTCTTCCGCGCGGACATCCTCCTGCATGAACACCGTGTCGGCCCCCTCCGGCATCGGCGCACCGGTGAAGATGCGGATGGCGCTGCCGGGCGCGATCGGATGGCTCGCGGCACGCCCCGCGGTGATGCGATCGGCGACGATCAGCGTCGTATCGGTGTCCGGATTGAGATCGGCGTGCCGCACGGCGTAACCGTCCACCGCGGAATTATCGAATGGCGGCAGGTTGATCGGCGCCCTGACATCGTGCGCCAGCGTGCGGCCACGCGCGCGGAGAAGCGGAACCGTCTCGATCTCCGGCACCGGATCGATGCGATCGCGAATGATCCGCTCGAGGTCGTCAACCGGCAGCAGCGGCCCCGAAAACGCGAAGCAATCGTCGGTCAGTTGCGCCATCAGACGGTGTCCGCCTGTTCCTTGACGCGCTCGATCGGGATCGCCTTGGCGAGCAGAAGATCGGCAATCGCCTCGATATCGTTCAGGTCCACCACAGGCACCTTGGCTGCGGGGAGCGGTAGGTCGGACGCGATCGCCACAATCCAGCGATCGTCAGGATGAAGTAGCGGCTTGCCATTCCCGCTGCGATGGATTTCGAGCTTCGGAAAGCTTTCGCGCTTGAACCCCTCGACCAGAACCAGATCGACCTCGGACAATTTCTCCAGCAGGGCCGGCAAAGGCGGTTCGGGCGCTCCGCGCAGCTCGTGCATCAGGGCCCAGCGATTGCCCGAGATGACAAGCACCTCGGTGGCGCCCGCCGAACGATGCTCGAAGGAGTCCTTGCCGGGGCGGTCGACATCGAAATTGTGATGGGCGTGCTTCAGGGTCGACACTCTTTTGCCGCGCCCGGTGAGGCACGGAATGACCTTGGTCAAAAGAGTGGTCTTGCCGGATCCGCTCCAGCCGGCGAGTCCGATGATGCGCATACCGGCCTTCTACAGCAAAGCGCCCGGCGGGGGTACCGCCGGGCGCTTTAGATTGGATCGGACGGGAGCTATTCGGCCGGCGTGGCGCGGGCCGCCGGAGCAGTCCCGGCAAGGCGGCCCTGTTCTTCCTCAAGCCACAGCGCGTGATGCTCGCGGGCCCAGTTCACGTCGACCTCTCCGGTCCCCATGGCCTCGAAGGCGCCCTCCATGCCGATGGTGCCGATATAGATGTGCGCCAGCATGGCAGCGACGAACAGCACTGCGACGATGCTGTGGACCATCTGTGCGGTCTGCATCCCGTTCACCGTCAGGTCGCCATAGAACGGGAACATCAGCAGATAGCCCGAGATCGCGGCCGCCGAGCCGCCGAGCACAACGATCCAGTAGATCATCTTCTGGCCGGCATTGAACCGATAGGCCGGCGGATGGTCGTCGCCGACGATGCCGCCGCCGCGCTTCACCCATTCGACATCCACACGGTTGGGAATGTTGCCACCGACCCACATCAGGAAAATCAGAACGACACCGATGGTGAAGGGGAAGCTGACGAAATTATGCGCGTATTTCGCCGCCTCGGACCAGGTCGTGAACGCTTCCGGCGACATCAACGGCAGCAGCAGCGGACGCCCGAAGGTAATGTTGAGGCCGGTCAGAGCGAGGATGATGAAGCAGGTCGCGGTCATCCAATGCACGAACCGCTCGAACGCATTGAACCGCACGATGGTGCGGCCCGAGCGTCCGCTCTTCAGCCGAACCATGCCACGGATCAGATAGAAGGCGATCAGGACGACAAGCATGCCGAGAATGGCGATGCCACCGATCCAGCGCAACGTCACCTCGTGAAAGTGCCGCCAGTTTTGACCCGCCGGCTGGATCAGCACGCCTTCCTTCTTGTCCGGAATGCTGACCCGGCCCTGAATGCGCTGCAGCTCCTGCAGCAGCTGGCCTTCCTGCACCGCGCTCGCAGTCGGATTGACCGAGCCGTCCGGGTTGCGCACCTGCGCCGTTGCGGGCATTGCGAAAGCCACAACGAGCAGCAAGATCAAAGCGCCGGCGAATGTCTGCATCGTCCTTTTGAGCGTCGACATCCCCATCTCCTCTTTTTCGTATCGTTAGGGCGAACCACGGGATGTCCCCGCGGTCCGTCTCACGCGGGTCAGGACGCGATGGTTTCCTTGTAGGCTGTCTTCCAGCCCCAGGCGCCGGAGCCATAGCCGCGACGCACCACACGCTCTTTGTAGATCTGGGCGATGATCTCGCCGTCGCCGGCAAGCAGCGACTTGGTCGAGCACATCTCCGCGCAAAGCGGGAGCTTGCCCTCGGCCAGGCGATTGGAGCCGTATTTCTGATATTCGGCGACGGTGTAGTCGTTGTCCGGTCCGCCGGCGCAGAAGGTGCACTTGTCCATCTTGCCGCGGGAACCGAAATTGCCGACGCGCGGATATTGCGGCGCGCCGAACGGGCACGCGTAGAAGCAATAGCCGCAGCCGATGCACAGATCCTTCGAGTGCAGCACCACGGCATCGGCCGTCGTGAAGAAGCAGTTCACCGGACACACCGCCGCGCACGGCGCGTCGGTGCAATGCATGCAGGCCATCGATACCGAACGCTCGCCCGGCTTGCCGTCATTGATGGTGACGACGCGCCGCCGGTTGATGCCCCACGGCACCTCGTGTTCGTTCTTGCAGGCGGTGACGCAAGCGTTGCATTCGATGCAACGATCGGCGTCGCAAAGAAATTTCATACGAGCCATGGTTGCGTCTCCTTAAGCCGCACGAACCTGACAAAGGGTGGCCTTGGGCTCTTGCATGCCCGTGACCGGATCGTAGCCGTAGGTCGTGAGCGTATTCACGCTTTCGCCCAAGACGACCGGGTCGGTCCCCTGCGGATAGTTTCCGCGTTGATCCTCGCCCTGGAACCATCCGGCGAAGTGGAAGGGACACCAGGTCACGCCCCTGCCGACCCGCTCCGTCACCAGCGCTTTCATGCGGGCCTTCGAACCGTACTCGGCGCCGGTCACCCAGACCCAGCTTCCGTCGGTGATGCCGCGCTCGGCCGCATCCGCCGGATTGATTTCTATGAACATGTCTTGCTGCAGCTCGGCGAGCCACTTGTTGGATCGCGTTTCTTCGCCGCCGCCCTCGTATTCGACCAGACGGCCGGAGGTGAGGATCAGCGGGAACTGCTTGGCGATGCCCTTGTCGACAGCCGCCTTCTGCACGTCGAAGCCGAGATTGGGCACCCGGAACTGCCGTGCGTTCGGCAGCGTCGGATACTTCGCCACAAGCTCGGGCCGCGGCGTATAGATCGGCTCGCGATGCACCGGCACCGCGTCCGGAAGGCCGAACGCATTGGCGCGCGCCTTGCCGTTGCCGTAGGGGATGCAGCCGTGTTCGATCGCGACGCGCTGAATGCCGCCCGACAGATCGATCGACCATGCCACAGCGTCCGGGTTGTTCGGATTGATCTTGTTGATGATCTCCAGCTCGGCTGCGGTGAGATCCTTGTCCCAGCCGAGCTTCTTCAGAACACCGAGGGTGAATTCCGGATAGCCGTCCTTGATCTCCGAATCCTTGGAGTAATAGCCGTTACCGAGCAGGCTGACCTTGCGGGTCGTGCCGTCGGGCAGCTTCTCCTCGCGCTCCAATCCGAAGCGAGCCCGGAAGGTGCCGCCGCCTTCCTTCACCGAGAGATTGGTGTTGTACAGGATCGGCGTTCCCGGATGCTTGAACTCGGGCGTGCCCCAGCATGGCCATGGCAGACCGTAATAGTCGCCCTTCGCCGGACCGGACGTCGCACGCTGTGTCAGCATGTCGAAGTCCTTCTGGTTGGCCATATGCATCTTCAGCCGCTCGGGCGACTGGCCGCAATAGCCGGTCGACCATCCGCCGCGGTTGATTTCGCGAAGGACGTCCTCGGCCACTGGCATGTTGTTTTCGACCTTGATGTTCTTGAACATCAGATCGGCAAAGCCGAGCTTCTTGGCGAGCAGATAGTGGACCTCAAGGTCGTCTTTGGATTCGAAGATCGGCTTGACGATCTGTTCGCCCCACTGGATCGCGCGGTTGGAGGCCGTGCGGGAGCCCGCGGTCTCGTAGCTGGTCGCAATCGGAAGAAGATAGGTGTTGTTCTTCCGCTTCGGCGCCAGCGCCGCCCAGGTCGTGGGATGCGGATCGGCGACGACAAGCAATTCGAGCTTCTCGATGCCTTCCTGCGCCTTCGGCATGCGGGTGACGGTGTTGCCGCCGTGCCCGAACACCATCATCGCCTTGATCAGATCCTTCTGCGACACATCCTTCTTGTCGGAGAGGGTCGCATCGAACCACCGCGTCGAGGGGATGCCCGGCGTGTACATCATCTTGACCGGCTTGCCGTCGGCACCGGTAATGGTGTCGAAACGCGAAGCCATCCAGTCGAAATCGACTTCCCAGACCCGGCACCAGTGCCGGTAGGCGGCTTCGGTCAGGCCGTAGTAAAGCGGCAGCGTCACGATATCGAGGCCGAGATCGGTTGCGCCCTGCACATTGGTGTGGCCGCGGAAGATGTTCGCGCCGGTGCCCGACGAGCCGACATTGCCGGTGGCGAGCAGGATGGTGCAGAACGCGCGCACGTTTGCCGTTCCGACGGTGTGCTGGGTCGCGCCCATGCACCAGATCAGCGTCGCCGGCTTCTGCGTCGCGAACGTGGTTGCGATCCGCTCGAGCTGCGCGGCCGGCACGCCGGTCACGCGTTCGGTCTCCTCCGGCGTCCACTGCTCGACCGCCTTGCGGACGTCGTCCATGCCGTAGACGCGCTGCTCGATGAATTGCTTATCCTCAAGGCCCTTCTTGAAGATGATGTGCAGCATGCCCCAGACCAGCGGGATGTCGGTGCCCGAGCGGAAACGCACATATTCCGTCGCATGCGCTGCCGTCCTGGTCATGCGCGGGTCGCACACGATCATGTTGGCGCGATTCATCTCCTTGCCTTCGAGGATGTGCTGCAGGGAGACGGGATGCGCTTCCGCCGCATTCGAACCGATGAACAGGATCGTCTTCGAATTGCGGATGTCCGTGTAGGAATTGGTCATCGCGCCGTAGCCCCAGGTATTGGCCACGCCGGCGACGGTCGTCGAATGGCAGATGCGCGCCTGGTGATCGGAGTTGTTGGTTCCCCAGAATGCCGCCATCTTGCGGTTCAGATAGGCGCCTTCATTGGTGAACTTGGCCGAACCGAGCCAGTAGACCGAGTCGGGCCCCGACTTCTCGCGGATCTCGAGCAGCTTGTCGCCGATCTCGTTGATCGCGGTATCCCACGAGATCCGCGTCCACTTTCCGTCGACCAGCTTCAACGGATATTTCAATCGGCGGTCGCCATGCACGAGTTCGCGCGTTGCCGCACCCTTGGCGCAATGCGATCCGCGGTTGATCGGCGAATCCCATCCCGGCTCCTGACCGACCCACACGCCGTTCTGCACTTCACCGATGACCGTGCAGCCCACGGAGCAATGCGTGCAGATATTCTTGCGAATGGTGATCGGAGCGCCGCCCGGTTGACCGGCAGTCGCGCCAGCCGCTTCAGCCTTGCGCACGCCGGCAAGCGGAACGGCGCCGATGGCTGCAAGACCACCGGCGACGAGACCGGAGCGCCGGAGGAAGGTTCGGCGATTGAGACCACCTGCGGAATTGTTTGAAAGCTGGGCGGCGAGTTGGCCGCGGCGCTTTTCGCGTTCTGTCCTTTTGATCAGCACGGCGTTGCCTCCCTTACTTCGCACCCGGATAGCGGTTGACACGATAGTATGTCTGCACTTCCGGAGAATTCGGCTTGTAGCGGGCCTTGCGCTTCTCATCGTTGCTTTCGGTATCGGCGAGAGCGGGCGTTGCAATCGGGGCTGCGGCCGTTACAGCCACGCCCGCGCCTGCACCCAGCGCGCGCAGAAAATCGCGGCGACCGACCGGCGTCTTTCGGTGTTCTGTCATTGCCGTCTCCTCCGTTGTCCCTCGCTAAAGTGTCGCCTGCCGTCAGGACGGCAGCGCAAACGCCTCGGCTTCGATGTCGATAAAAACACGGCCGAGCGTGCCGACCTTGCGATAGAAGTTCGCTTCTTCGGCGCGCTCGAGATCGGCGAAGAACCGTCCGATCCATGGCGCCATGTGATTTTCGAAGATCGTCTTGTCCCGGCCAGGTGGCGCGGGAAACGTTCCGTCTGCGATGCCGGCCATGATCTCGCACAGGATCGCGGCGTGATCTTCAGGCTCGGCGTTGCCTTCGGCACGTTCGATGCCGAGTGCGTTCAGATCGTCGCGCAGACGTGCGAGCGGCCGCTCGTGCAGGAAGCCCGTCAGGTAATACGATCCGTAGGGCAGCAGCTCGCCGCGCCCGACCCCGATAAAGAGATTGAAGAATTCGCGTTCGACCGCGGTGGCTTTTGCCTCGGCTGCGGCCTCTGCAAGCGCAATATGGGCGATGCCCAGCGGCGACATGTCGCCGCGCAATGTCGCAATCTTCTTCAGGAACGCCGCATCCGGTGCGCGCGCGAGCAGCGCGGCGAGCAACCGGTATTCCTGCGCACGGGCGATGTCCGTCTCGTCGATGTCTGATGATGGCGGAGTCGCGTCGCCGTAAAGGTCCGGTCGGAGAACAGTGCGGCTGACGTTGGTCGCCTGCTCAACGGCAATCACCCGCTCCGCGGGCACGCGATCCCAATTGGAGACCGATGGCTGCGAAATTCCAATCCGGCGCGCCAACTCACTGACGCCACCAGCTGCGCGGATCGCTTGATCGAGTCCCGGGTCGCGCATTCTAACGTTCTGGTTGTATGCCAAAAAAAACGGCACATGCGCCTTCTTGGAGGCGCTCCAAACAATAGGTCGCAACATTGGAATGGGTCAATAGTCCGCGGCTATAGGCAGCCCCGAATCGCTGCGGAAAGTTTGCCTATTGTGGCAACGCTCGACCGCGGCGCCGCATTGGACGCGGCAAATCATGAGGCGCGACTTGTTGCGTCGCAGCATCGACATGCATTGTTGCATCGTCGCCATGCTCTGCGGAGGACAGCTCGCCGTTGTCCTGCGCAATTTCCCGGCAGTCCGGATTGTCGGTGTCTGCAGCTTCGGGCACAGGGCCTTCCGCTGCCTCCGTGGCGGCATTCGTTGCGTCCGAGCCAGCATCCGGTTCGGCCTTCGCCAGGGTAGCCTCACTTTCCTTGCGATCCTCTCCACCGAACACCTGAGCGAGAAGGCGCTTCGCATCTGCGGGATCGAGGGCGCCGAATCCGGGCACTCCGTCGGGAGCGGTAAAGTCCCAGGCGTTCTCGGAAAGCCCGACAAAGTCCCGGATGGCGGGATCGGCCGCCCAGGCGCGGCGAAGCGCCGCACGCGACAGAGCGGTCGGCACGCCGGGCTGCAGGAAGCTGCGGATGTCAGTGTCCGGCCCGATCGAATCGAGGGACGGCAGCTTCGACAAATCGAAAACGTCCGTTTTCTCTGCCGTGTCCGCAGCTTTCGGTGTTGCAGGGAGCTGCTGCGCCGTCTCGGCCGCCGCTTCAGGCGGCCCGGAAACCTTGTCGTCCAGCCGCTCTTCGTTCTGGATCTGCCGTTTGCGACGCGACCAGCGCGTCAGGAAATCTTCGGGTTCAGCCATTGCCCTGTCCCTGACCGGGATGCCCGCGTCGGCCCAGAGCGTCCGGATTGGCGCGGTCACGCTTGCGCTTGAAAAAGGTCTGCTCGACATGGTGTTCGGCAACGAACGCTTCCAGCGTTGCCCGTATCACATCCGGCATGTCGACCGTGTCCACCAGGTTGGCCCCTGTCTCGGTCTGCGCTTCCCCTTCCGTCGGGTCGGCGGTCACTTTGAACAGCGCGTAAGGAGGATCGGATTCAGTCGGCGTCAGGATGACCCATAACTTGCCGTCGCCCAGCAGGTTGTCGCGATAATTTCCCGTGTCTGACGTGTAGAGTTCGATCGCGGTGCTGCCGGCATAAAACGAAGCGCGTTCGTCGTCGCCGGAGAGCTTCGTCCAGGGCTCTGCTTCGGGAGCGCCCACGAGCACCGCGCTTGGCTGCCAGATATAGTCGATCCACTGGCTCTCCGCCTTGATGCGATCCACGATCACAGCAACCGGAATATGAGCGAGCGCGGCCATTACGACACCGTTTCCATGTGACGCACCGGCAATCCGCCGATCAGATTTTGCGGCTTCATCCGGAGAACCTTATCAGGCGACATGGCGAGAATGAGATAAACCGGTTCCTTGCCGACCTTTTCGATCACGACAGACGGGTCACGGAAGGTGAGGCGAAACAGGCCGACCACGCGTTGTCTTGCAGCGTCATCGAGTTCCTCGCCATGCCACAAGGCATCGCCGATTTTTGTCGCGTCGGCATCGAGGCCAACATACCAGGCGAGATTGACATCACGCATTTCGGAAAGCGGCTCGATCACAACGTCGACCGCGAGCAGATGCGCAACCCAGCGTGACAGCGCCTGCGCCAGCGCTTCGAGGCCACGGCGGCCCGCGGTGAGATCGATCGCGGTGTGAAACTGGTCGCTGTGTTCGAAGTAATGCGTCGCATTGTCGTCGTTCATGACGTCGATATCGGCCTGCGCCGGAATTCCCAGCATCGACACGAGGGGCGAAACCGGCGTTGTGCCGATCCCGCCGATGGTTTCCTCGTCGGCAGCGATCAGTGAACCCTCATGCAGCGTCAGCCGCTGCGGCCGGAAAAACAATTCGGCGGCGCGCAGGACGTATGGATCTTCGCAGTCGTCGAGCGCATTGCGCAGGATCACATGGACAAGCTGGTTGATGAAAATCGGCGGGATCTTTCCCGCGCCGTTTCGAACAAGATCGAGGTAGGCAGCTTCGAGCGTCGGATGGCGCAGCAGATGATCGCGAAACGCGAGCATGAAGGTCCAGTTCTCGCGCGCATCGGCGTCGGCGATCGCCGCGATGTCCTGGGGTGACACAATACGCCGCGGATCCGCCATCAGGCTGGCATACAACGCTCTTTCCGCCTCACAAGCATCTTCAGGCGGCACCAATTCCGGCCGAGCCAGATAGATCTTCAGAAAATCGTCGGTCACCAACAGCCCGCCACTGTCGTCGCGATCCAGCAGATGGTGCCCGCAAGCGAGCCAGAAATCCTTCATTGGCGCTCTCCCTGCGCGAGCGTCATCAGATCGACGCGTTCGCCGGGTTCTTCGTCTTCGCCCTCAATATCGTGGAATGAAAAGGCGCGAAATGCCTTGCGATCCGCGCGCGGCTTCAACGTGCGGAAGGCTTCGCGGATGTCGCCGGCTTCCACGGTGCGATGAAGCGCGACCAGCGTGCCGGCTTCATGATTGCAGAGCGATTCCGCAAAGGTCAGTTCCTCGTCGGCGGCAGCGCGGGCGCTGTCCATGTCCGGAGCGCCGAATTGCTCCATCAGATGCCGCGCAAGTTGGTCGAGTGCCGTCGCGCGATCCTGCGCATCGGCTTCGACGATCTGCACGAGTGTCGACCAGCCGAACGAGGACAGGCCGAGAAAACCGGCGCGAAACGCGGTTCTCGACTTGCCCTGCAGGACTGAAGGTTCGACGTCGCCGAACATGAATGTCCCGGTCACCGCGAATTCGCCGGGATCGGCGGCCCGTTCGAACACGAACGTGTCGGACGGATCGAGCTGGATCGTCTTGAGCAGCTTCACAGACGCGGCCCTCCTGTCTTCGGATCGAGCCAGGAGGGCGTTGCCAGGAGCGGCATCAGCTGTCGCCTCTCCGCCTCTGCCTTGCCGATGCGACGGATCAGAAGGTTGCCGTTTTCATCGAGAGAGCGGCGATCCTTTTTGTCCTCTGGCGGCGCAAGGTGCCGGAGATAGCTCGTCGTGACCGCCGGGAAACCTCGCTCCTGCCATGAATCCAGCATGACCATGAGATGGCGTGCGAAAGACTCCATCAGGCGCTCGGCGCCGGACTCGGTAAAGCCTTCATCTTCCAGTGCTGCGCTGAGCGGATGCAGCCCTGCATCGACACCGCTCATTGACACCAGCCGGATCATCGCGCCGAACACCAGCCAGGCGGGCGGCTCGTTCTCGTTGGCATCCGCGGGCCACGCGAATTGACCGCCCCCGACCAAGCCGCCATTGACGCGGACCGCGTCCGGCCATTCGATCCGAATGTCGGTTTCAGGCGGCGCATGAGCCGTCAGCGTATCCGCCAGGGCGGCCATACAGGCGATGAAGCTGCGGCGCGCAAGCGCCAGCGGCTCGTCCGGTTCCAGGACCACAGCAAATTCCGCCAGATCGAAGCGGCCGACAAACACGAGAGTGCCCGCACCCTCGTCGGCGGCGTTTTGTTTCGCATGCGCGAAGGCGTCTCCGACCTCGCGCAAGGTGACGAGGCGGAACGGGGGCGGCAGGCGGATATCGGCGTCAGTGAGCATCGTTTCCCGGGACCGGTCGGGTATTGGCCCGGACCTTACTTTTTGTTTGGACCAATTATAGGTTTTGTCTATGTGCATATAGCATCGTCACATCGGGTGACGAGTCCGCTGGCAATTGGGGCGCGGAAACGGAGACGCAATGGGCGATAACAAACGTCGCATCCTGGTGTGCTCGTGCGAGGACACGATGCCGCTCGATGTCGACACCATCGCCAAAGCCTGCCCCGGCGCAGACATTGTCTCGGGACGGCAATTCTGCCGGTCGGAACTTGAGCGGTTCCGTGCATTGTTGCCCGACGGCGGAAACCTGACGATTGCCTGCACGCAGGAAGCGCCGGTCTTCGAGGAAGCGGCTGCCGAGAGCGGCGATTGCGCGCTCGAATTCGTCAACATTCGCGAAAATGCCGGCTGGTCGAACGAGGCTGCCAAGGCGGGTCCGAAGATCGCTGCACTGCTTGCGGCGGCGGCCGAGCCGCTGCCCGCTGTGCCTTTTGTCGGCCTGGAAAGCGATGGTGTGATCCTGATCTATGGCCGCGACGAGCGCGCCATCGAGGCCGCGGAGCTGCTGAAGGATCATCTCGACGTCACGGTGCTCATCACCAGACCGCAGCAGCTCGCACCTTTGCGCAAGACCGAGTTCCCGTTGGTGCGCGGCACCATTCGCGCCGCGAAAGGCTGGCTCGGCGCATTCGAACTGACGGTCGACGACTACGCCCAGCCTGCGCCCTCTTCACGGCGTGAGCTTGTCTTCGGCACGCCACGAAACGGCGCGGTGTCGAAATGCGACATTGTGCTCGACCTGTCCGGCGGCGCAGCCTTGTTCCCGGCTTCCGACCTTCGCGAAGGCTATCTGCGTGCCGATCCGGGCGATCCGGCCGCGGTGCTGCGCGCGGTGATGAAAGCGCGGGATCTGACCGGCGCCTTCGACAAACCACGCTACGTGACCTACGACGCCGACCTCTGCGCGCACTCGCGCTCGCGCATCGTCGGCTGCCGCCGCTGCCTCGATCTGTGCCCGACCGGCGCCATCACCCCGGCAGGCGATCACGTCGCCATCTCCGCGGAAATCTGTGCCGGCTGCGGCCAATGCGCCGCCGCCTGTCCCACCGGCGCGGCAAGCTACGCGCTGCCGTCGGCCGATGCATTGATGCGCAAACTGCGCGTGCTGCTGATGACGTATCGTGAGACCGGCGGGCGCAATGGCGTGATCCTGTTCCACGATCAGGCGCATGGCGCGGAGATGATCGACGCGCTTGCGCGTTACGGCGCCGGTTTGCCGGCGAACGTCATTCCCGTCGGCGTCAACGAGATCACGCAGGTGGGCGTGGAAGCGATTGCTGCTGCCATGGCGTACGGCGCGACGGCTGTGCGCTTCCTGTTGCGGGCGCAGCCGCGTCACGACATCATCGGATTGCAACAAACGATCGCGCTCGCCGAACCCATCCTGGCCGGGCTCGGATTCGGAACGGAGCGCAGCGCAACGATCGAGACCGACAATCCCGATGTCTTGGGCGACATGTTGCGCGCGATCCCGCCTGCTCCGGCGCGCAGCGGACAAGCGAGCTTCCGGCCCGCCGGCGGCAAGCGCGACATTCAGCGGCTCGCCTTGCGAGAGCTGCATCGTGTGGCGCCGCAGCCTGTCAACGTGATCGCGCTGCCGCAAGGCGCGCCGTTCGGGGCGGTCGAGGTCAACGCTGCGGGCTGCACGCTGTGCCTCTCCTGCGTATCGGCGTGCCCGACCGGTGCAATGTCGGCCGATCCCGACCGGCCGATGCTCAAATTCACCGAGGACGCTTGCGTCCAGTGCGGATTATGCGCGGCGACCTGTCCGGAAAAGGTAATCACACTGACGCCGCAGATCGATTTCCGCGCGGCAACGGCCTCGCCGCGGATCATGAAGCAGGAAGATCCGTTCGAGTGCATCCGATGTGGCAAGCCGTTCGGCGTCAAGAGCACGATCGAGCGCGTCACCGCCAAGCTCGAGGGCAAGCACTGGATGTTCAAGGGTCAGGCGGACCGGCTGGACGTTCTGAAGATGTGCGAGGATTGCCGCGTGATTGCAGTGTCCGAGCAGGCCTTCGACCCGTATGGCAGTGGCATTCCCGAGCGTCCCAAACCGCGGACCGCGGAGGATTATCTGCGCGAGGCGGACGACAAGCCGCGCGGTTGAAGCGATCCGGTTGAGTTGGAATTGCATCGCTCATTTTTGTCATGCCCCGCGAAAGCGGGGCATCCAGTAAACTCTTGAAGCAGTTGTTTTGACTGGATCGCCCGCTTTCGCGGGCGATGACCATTGGAGGGCGACTGCTTCTGTAAAAGCCGAATGTGCTCGAAAGCCTATCGTGCTGTCGCCTTCTTGAGAAAGTCGGTCAGCGCCTTTCGATCCTCGGCCGATCCGATCGTCTGCTCCGGCATTTTGGTGCCGGGCGTATAGGCGTTGGGGCCAATCTCGAACAATTTCGACACCGTCTCCGGGGTCCACACGATGTCGAGCTTCTTCAACGCTTCGGAAAAATCGTAGCCCGGCAGCGTCGCAATCTTGCGGCCGAAGATGCCGGCAAGGGTTGGCCCAGCACGATTTCCTTCATCGGCGGACAGGGTGTGGCACGCGATACAGGCCCGGTACACTTCCGCACCACGGTCTCCCGCATAAGCCGCGAGCGGATCGCTCGCTTCGGTGAGCGGGACCGCTCCGATGTGCTCGCCGGTTTGCGCATTCCACCGTCTCACCATGCGATCGGCACCGCCGGTGAGCAGCGTTTTGCTGTCGGGGAAGAAAGCAACCGACCACACAGGCAAACCCGGACCGACCAGCGTGCGCGACACCGCGCGTGTCTTGCGGTCGATGAGCGCGACCGATCCGCGTATTCCCGCAGCCGCCACAAGCGTCCCATCGGGCGACGCTGCAAGGGAGATCACCGGCGTTTCGCCAACTTCGGCTTCGCCAACCTGTTGGCCCGAGCTTGAGAGAAAATAGACCCGGCCATTTGCTCCCGACGCGATGATCTCGCCATCCGGCGCGACCGCCACCGCATTCAATGCGGTCGGCAGCGTCACGACGATCGGCGCGCCGTTGCCGTCGAGCGGCCAGATCCGCAATGTCGCGTCATAGCCGGCACTGATGAGCGTCTTGCCGTCCGGCGCGAATGCCACGCCATTGACGTTTTGCGTGTGACCCTCCAGCACGCGAGGCGCGCCCGACTCCACCGGCCAGAGCCGCACGGTCCGGTCCCATGAGGCCGAGGCCACCGTCCTGCCATCCGGCGACACGGCAAGCGCAACGATTGGCGCGGTGTGCCCCTTGAAAATCCGCTCGGGCATCGGCTGACCGGGCTTCCACAAAGCGATCGCGCCGTCTTCGCCGCCTGTCACGATCCGTCCGTCCTTGAGAAAGGCAACCGCATTCACGGCACTTTCGTGAAAGCGCAACACCTGCTCCGCCGCATTGCGCGACAACGACCATCGGATCGCCGACGTGTCGAAGCTTCCGGAGATTGCGGTGGTTCCATCGGGCGACACCGCGACCGCGCGCACCGGTCCGCCATGTCCCCGCATCTGTGCATCGGCGGAAGCGCAAGCGAGTGTTGCCAGAGCAAAGGCGAGCGCGAAACGAACGAACATGCAAGGCGTTCCGGACTTCAGATCCCGGCTTCTCGCCGGGACGCAGGTCAAATGCTGACGAACGTTAGCCTCTAACGTTAGTCGTCTGCAGGCTTCATGCCCAGCGACCGGATTCGGTTCCGTGTTGCTTCATCGCGCAGGACATCTCGGAACGCCTTGACCGCGGGCCGGTCTCGCCAGTTTTCGACCATGATGAAGTCATACTCTTCCGGCGCGACAGGGATGAAGCCAAGACCGTAGAGACGCGCGACAGGCTCGATCGCAAAGCCCCAGTCGGCACGACCCTGCGCGATCGCCGCCGCGACGGCGTTATGGGACTTCGGCTGATTGGTATAGCCGGGCGGACGCGCGCCCTTCAGCCTTTCATCCATCAGCACACGCGTGCCAGATCCCGCGTTGCGGTTCACCATCAGGCAGGACGGATCGGCGAGCGCAGCCGCCATCGCATCGCTTGCAGTCTTGCCCTCGAACCGCGGATCGCCCTTGCGATACAGGAAACCTTGCGAACGCTCCCATCCCTTGAGAAGCGACAGGCCCGGCTCGACGAGATGCGTATTGTATTGGCCGGTTTGCGGATCGATCAGATGTACCGGAGCGATATCGCATTCGCCGCGACGCGCCGCGGCGACGCCGCCGAGGCTGCCGACGGCAATCACGCGCGCATAAAAGCCGCGATCGGCAAGCGCTCCGACGACCACATCCAGCGCGACGTCATGGCTGCCCATGATCACGAGATCCGGGACACGCACGTCCGCGCTGATCAGCGTGACGTCGGTCGTCGTTTCAGCGTCGATCGCACTCGCGAGCGCGTCGATCTCGATGAAGCCGTCCGCCTGCGAGAAGGCCGTGACCGAGCCCGATCCTTTGGCCGAGGGGAAAGCGATCATGCCGTCCTCGCCTTGCACCAGAGCGACCAGCGCGAACTCCTTGCGTCCGAGCTCGGAGGGAACGCGCATCGGAATGCGCGCCTGGACCTTGCGCGAATGCTCGGCGGGCAAACCGGCCAGCGCCCGGATCACCGGCGCGACGAAGGCGTGGAAGGTGAAGATCGCGGAGGTCGGAAATCCCGGCAGCACCACCACCGGCTTGCCGTCCGCGACCGCAAGGCACAACGGCTTGCCAGGCTTGAGCGCGACGCCATGCACCAGGATGCCCGGCTTGCCGAGCGAAGACACGATCCGGTGCGACAGATCGCCCGCGCCTTTTGACGTGCCGCCGGACAGCACCAGCATGTCGTTTTCGGCCAGCGCCTTGTGCATTGCAGTTGCAAGGGCTGCTTCGTCATCGGGAAACGCGCCGTATGGGACAGCCTCGCCGCCGGCCTCGGTCACCGCCGCAGCGACGATTGCACCATTGCTGTCATAGATCCCCGCGGGCCGCAGCGGTTCTCCGACCGGCACGAGCTCATCGCCGGTCGAGAGCACGGCGACCTTTGGCCGCCTTATGACATCGACCTGCGCGATGCCGCAGGCCGCGAGCATGCCGATTTCGCGCGACCCCATCACTGTACCCTTGCGTAACAAGGTTTCGCCGCGTGCGATATCCGAGCCGGTATAGGAGATGAATTGTCCGGGCGCGACTGCCCGACGGATTTCGATCGCGGGAGAAGACGGATCATCGATCAGCTCGGTGTACTCGATCATGATTACGGCGTCGGCGCCGCGCGGGATCACGCCGCCGGTGGCGAGCGCGGTCGCGGTGCCCGGAGCCACTTCGATCTGCGGCGCATGCCCGCAGGCGATCACTTCGGAATTGAGCGCAAGACGGCGCGGCGCGTTGTCCGTCGCGCCGATGGTATCGGCCGCACGCACCGCAAAACCGTCGACACCTGAACGATCGAACGGCGGAACATCGATCGGCGCCGCGACATCATGCGCAAGAACACGGCCGAGCGCCAATGCGAGTGACACGCTCTGACTGCCGCACGGCGACAAGTCGAGATGTTGTCGAAAACGCTTCGTCGCCTCTTCGGCAGAGACGACTTCCAGAAACTGCTCTTGTCGCGCGGCCCGCCGCACGGCATCGATCAGCGCTTGGTCCGGCTTGGTCGGGCGGCTCACGGCAGCGCCCTCATCTCGATTGTAGTGCCGGCCGGATACCCCTCACTCTCCGCCGGAACCAGCATCCAGCCATCGGAGCGCGCCATCGACTGCAGCGACAGATAACCGCTCGCCAGCGGTTCGACACCGACACCGTCGTTACGAAGCGGGACGACCTCGGCAAGCCCTATGGTCGATGTGACCTTTCGCGTCAGCGTCGCTTTGGCCGCGACATCGCGCGAGGATGCGGCCGTGAGCCGATCGACCAGCGGCTTGCCGATCGTCAACCAGCAGGCCAGAACCGCATCGATCCGGCCCGGCATGAGCAACACCGGCCGGCCACTCGCCATACCGATCGCCGATGTCTCGCCGGGTGCGAGCCCGATCCCGTGGTATGTCACGACGCCCGCGCGCGACAATGCGATGACTGAGCGGTCGTCACGTCCTGCGCCCGTCCCCCCGATCGCAATGATCGCGTCGCTTGCATCGTCGCGCAGAGAAGTCTCGAGATCCGACGACACTTTGACCAGGGCGCCCGCGGTTGAGGCCACGCGCACGACGAAATCAGCCGCCGCTCGCAGCTTTTCATCGTCCGGGCGCGTGTTGACGACGTGAAGCCGCACTTGCCGGACGGAAATTTCGGAGATTTGCGCAGACGCAAGGATGGCGATGTCGCTTGCGCGCAATCGCGTCCCGGCGGCGCACAGCAATGAATTTGCCTCTGCGTCTGCCGTAGCCGGCAGCACGCCTTCGCCGGGCGCGACTGGCGCCGTGATTTGCATCAGCCCGCCCATCAGGGTCACCGCATCGAGTGACGCGACAGCATCGGTACCGCCAGGCAGCGCTGCAAATGCGTCGACGCGTTCCGGCGGAGGCTGCAATGTCAGCGGCGCATAAGGACCAGCATCACGCGTTGCATCGGACGAAACCGCCCAGCCGTCGCGCGCCGCCAGTGGCTTTGACGGCAACGCCTCTGTTGCAATGAGGTCGGCAGCAACGACACAACCCTGCGCATTCGCCAGCGCGGTCACGCGCGGCGCAACGGGTTCAATTCGCGCGATCGATGCGAGGACATCCGCAAGCGGTGTCAGGCGCGAAATGCGCTGATGAGATGCTGTGTCCGCATTCATGGTTGCGTTTCTGGCGAACCGGCCATACTGGGTCAAGCGACTGAAATACTTGTTGGTTCTCGGCCAAGCGAACGATCTCGTGGCATAGCCTGAGCCTATGGGGATGAGCGAAAAAACCATCAATCTGCGGGGGCTGAAATGCCCGCTGCCGGCGCTGCGGACCCGCAAGGTTTTGAGCGGTCTCGCGGCGGGCGATGTCATTTTGGTCGAATGCACCGACCCTCTGGCCGCGATCGATATTCCGAACCTCATCAATCAGACCGGAGACGTGCTCGAGAGCACCGAACGGTCTGAGGACGTGCTGACATTCCGAATTCGCAAGGCCGTCCGCCGGATGCCCGGGACAAGTTGAATTTGTGCGCGGCTTCGGGGATTGTCGCGACCCTGCCCCCTCCGGAGCTCACCCCTTGCCGGTCTCGCCGAAAAGTCCTCGCGCCTCCACAGCCCTTGCCAGGTTTACAGTGCTCGATTTGACCCGGGTCCGGGCGGGGCCGACATGCGCGCGCCAATTGGCGGATTGGGGCGCCAACGTGATCAAGATCGAGGCACCGGAGCGCCTGGAAGGCGGCGATCCGATCGGCGGCGCGCGCCATGGCGCGGATTTTCAGAATTTGCACCGCAATAAGCGCTCGATCACTCTCGACCTAAAGAGCGAGGCCGGCCGGGCAGCACTGCTAAGGCTCGTGGAACAGGCAGACGTCGTGATCGAGAACTATCGTCCGGACGTCAAAAGACGCCTGAGGATCGATTATCCGGACCTGAAGGCCATCAATCCGCGCATCGTCTATGCCAGCATCTCGGCCTACGGCCAGGACGGCCCCTATGAAAAATGGCCGGGCTTCGACCAGATCGCGCAGGGCATGGGCGGCATCATGTCGGTGACGGGACTGCCCGGGCAGGGACCGGTCCGGGCCGGCGCCGCGGTCGCCGACATGGCGGCCGGCCTGTTCGCGGCGCTGGGCGTCCTCACCGCGCTCCTCGAGCGCGAGCAGTCGGGCGAAGGTCAGTTTATCGAGACCTCTCTCCTCGCCGCGCAGATCTTCCTGCTCGACTTCCAGGCCGCACGCTGGCTGATCGACAAGGAGGTGCCCGGCCAGGCCGGCAACAACCATCCGACCAGCGTGCCGACCGGCGTCTACAAGACCAAGGATGGCCACATCAACATCGCCACCACCGGTTCACCGACATGGGTGCGCTTCTGCAAGGCGATCGAGGGCGAACATCTGATCGAGCATCCGGACTATGCGACCAATGCGCTGCGGCTGAAGAACCGCGACGCGCTGAACGCCGACATCGAAAGGACGCTTGCGAACGACACCAGCGCAAACTGGATCGAGCGCTTGAACGCGGCGGGTGTCGCCGCCGGTCCGATCTACAAGATGGATGAGGTATTCGCGGACAAGCAGGTCCAGCATCTTGGCATCGCGACCGACATGCAAACGCCTGACCGCGGCACCCTGCAAGTCATCCGCCAGCCATTCACCATGTCGCGCACGCCGAGCACGATCGCAATGCACACGCCGGAGCGCGGCGAACATACAGACGACGTGCTGACCGAGTTCGGCTTCAGCAAGGACGAGATCGAGGAGTTGAAGAAAGCGGGCGCAACGTAGCGCGAAACCAACCCGGCCTCATGGTGAGGAGCATCGCGAAGCGATGCGTCTCGAACCATGGGGCCGCCCTCGTCCTTCGAGACGGCGCTTCGCGCCTCCTCAGGATGAGGGCGGACATGGCACTGTAACGATACTAGCGAACGAAGCAGCAAAGGACTCCGTGAAATGACCGACAAGATGCTCTCGCGCAAGGACGGCGGAGTCGGCTTCCTGATCTTCAACAATCCGGAGCGGCACAATGCGGTGTCGCTCGAGATGTGGGCCGCGACGCGCGACATTCTCGACAGCTTCCGTAACGATCCGGAGATTCGCGTCGTCGTGTTGACCGGCGCCGGCGGCAAGGCCTTCGTGTCCGGGGCCGACATCTCGAAATTCGGCGCCGAGCGCTCGAGCGAGGAAGCCGTTGCGAAATACAACGCGACGACGGAACAGGCGTTTTCCGCCGTGCATGACTTCCCGAAGCCGACCATCGCGATGATCCGCGGTTATTGCATCGGCGGCGGCATGGCGCTCGCCACCTGTTGCGACATCCGCATCTGCACACCCGGCTCCAGATTCGGCATTCCAGCCGCGAAGCTCGGCCTTGGCTACGACCACAAGGGCATCGCGCGGTTGATAAATGTGGTCGGGCCGTCCTTTGCGAAGGAAATATTCTTCACGGCCCGGCAATTCGACGCCGAAGAGGCGCGGATGATGGGCTTCGTCAATCGCATCGTGCCCGACGAGGAACTGGAAAGCTACGTCAAGGATTACGGCAGCATGATCTCGGCGAATGCACCGCTGACGATCGGCGCCGCGAAGCACGCCATCGGCGAATTGCTGAAGGACGCCGCCGAACGGAACATGGACAGCGTGGTCGCCGCGGTGCAGCGCTGCTTTGACAGCAAGGATTATGTCGAAGGGCGCACCGCCTTCATGGAAAAGCGCAAGCCTGTATTCACGGGGCAATGAAGGTTGCGTGGCATTCAAAAGCGCCTCGGCTTCTTTCATTTCGTGAAATGCGCGCCCGGGGCGCACGAGTGGCCGTTCTCCGTCAAAGCTGCTAAGACGCGCGCGACCAATCTCAATCCGTCATCCCTGATGTCCGGTAGAGCGGCGTTCAAGGGCGGCGGTCGTGACGTTGGCCGCTCATCCATCGAGGTCCGCTTCGCTCGCACTTCACAGTGACAAGCCGAACAAGACGTAAGGATCCTTCATGTATACCGACCTTCAGCTTTATATCGACGGAGAATGGCTGGGCGGCGCGGGCCGCAAGGGCGAAGAGGTGCTGAACCCCGCCACCGGCAAGTCGCTGGGCACGCTGCCACATGCCAGCAAGGCTGATCTCGATCGCG
>NZ_DATMRX010000092.1:0-12121 GCF_035565855.1 Pseudorhodoplanes sp. | reverse complement strand
ACGGCGTACCGTTTTACGTGGCGCTGCCGTCACCCACGCTCGACTTTTCACTCAGCGACGGCATTGCCGAGATTCCCATCGAGCAGCGCAGCGCCGCTGAAGTCACGACCATGACCGGGCGCACGACGAGCGGCGCGGTGGAAAGCATCACGATCGTGCCGGACAGCTCGCCGGTCGCAAACCACGCCTTCGATGTCACGCCGGCACGCCTCGTCACCGGGCTGATCACCGAACGCGGTGTCATCGCGGCGTCGCGCGAAGCGCTGGAGCGTGCGTTCCCCGATCATCCGTCGCGGCAGCAGGCAAGGGTCGCCGCCGAATGAACGAGCTGATCCGCCGCATTTCCGAGCTTCCGGTCGACGGCCGCCAATCGCAGACCGCGCTCACGGTCGCGCGCGGCACCATGCGGCTGTTGCTGTCGCATGGCTTTACATGCGTCAGCGAATTGCCGCTGCCCTCCGGCCGGCGGGCGGATCTTGTCGGCATCGGACGCAGCGGCGAAATCTGGATCGTCGAGATTAAGTCTTCGGTTGCGGATTTTCGCGCCGACCAGAAATGGATGGATTATCGCATGCATTGCGACCGGCTGTTCTTCGCAACAACCGTCGAAGTGCCGTGCGAGATCTTCCCGAAGGATACCGGCCTGATTGTCGCCGATGGATTTGGTGGCGAGCTCGTCTGCGAAGCCCCGGAGCATCGTCTGCCGGCGCCGACGCGCAAGGTGATGACGCTGCGGATCGCGCAATGCGCCGCTTTGCGACTGCAGTCGCTGATCGATCCGGCCGGGCCTTACGGGAACGAGATGTGATCGCTATCGCGGCGCGCGTTTCGCCAGGATACGCTGCAGCGTGCGGCGGTGCATGTTGAGCTGTCGCGCGGTTTCGGAAACGTTGCGGCCGCACAATTCGTAGATGCGCTGGATGTGCTCCCAGCGCACGCGGTCGGCCGACATCGGATTTTCCGGCGGTTCAGGCTTCTTGCCTTCCACCGAAAGCAGCGCGTTGACGACGTCGTCCGCATCGGCGGGCTTGGCGAGATAATCCACCGCGCCGAGTTTCACCGCATTCACGGCGGTCGCGATATTGCCGTAGCCGGTCAGCACGATCCCCCGCGCCTCAGGCCGCCTGCGCTTCAGCGCGGAGATGACGTCCAGTCCGTTACCATCGCCAAGCCGCATGTCGACAACGGCGAAAGCCGGCGCGGATTTCTCGACCTGCATCAGCCCTTCGGACACCGATTCCGCCGTGGTCACGGTAAAGCCACGGCCCTCCATGGCGCGAGCGAGGCGCATCAGGAAAGACTTGTCGTCCTCCACGATGAGCAGCGAGCGTTCGCTGGGAATGGCCGGTTGTAAGGTCATGAGAATCTCCGCAAGACGCCCTGTCTCGATAATTAGGCAGAAGCGGCCGCGGGCTCAAGCTCCGCAGGGGCAGCAAATTCCAGGGCCCGGCGCGGCCAGCGGATTGACACAATTGCGCCGCTTTCCGGCGCCGGGCGGTTAACGAATGTCAAACGCGCTCCCGTACGCTCCAGCAGGGTTTTTGCGATGAAAAAGCCGAGGCCCATGCCGGTATCGCCACTCGCATACATGCGGCGCAACCTGCGGCTGCGGACATAGGGCTCGCCGATACGGCCGATCACCTCGGGGGCAAAGCCGGGACCGTCATCGGCTACCACGATCGAGACGGTATCCGCCGTCCAGTCGGCGGATATCTCGACGCGCTCGCGGGCAAAATCGACGGCATTCTCGACGAGGTTTCCGAGTCCGTAGAGGATCGCCGGGTTGCGGGTCACCACCGGCTCGGCTTGGCTCGGCGACATTTTCACCTCGATGGCGATGCCGAAATGCCGGTGCGGTTCCGCGACCTCGTCCAGCAGGTTCGACAGCGGCAGCCCGTCAAAGGGCACGCCCTCCGCCTGCAATTCATTGAGCTTGGCCAGAATGTCGCGGCAGCGCTGCGCCTGCTCGCGCAGAAGACGCACGTCTTCGGCTTGCGGAGAGCCTGGTTCGAGTTCGCGTTCAAGCTCACGCGCGATCACCGAGATCGTCGATAGCGGCGTGCCAAGCGCGTGCGCCGCGGCTGCCGCCAATCCGTCGATTTGCGTGAGGTGCTGCTCACGCGCCAGCACGAGTTCGGTTGCGGCAAGCGCGTTGACGAGTTGCCGGGATTCTTCGCTGATCTGCCACGCATAGATGCTGATGAAGAAGATCGCGAGGACGATCGAGAACCAGACGCCGAGCATGTAGAAATTCGGGAGCACCGGCATCGGGCCGTATTCTTCCGACCACGGCAGCGGTTCGTGATAGAAGAACAGCATCGTCGCGCAAAAGGTGGCGAACAGGCCGAGCAATATGGTCATGCGTGCCGGCAAGGCGGTGGCCGACAACAGAACCGGGCCGAGGAAGAAGAACGAGAACGGATTATCGAGGCCGCCGGTGAGATACATCAGCACCCCGAGCTGGCCGATGTCGAAGGCGAGCAGCCAGGCGGCGCGACTGGGCTCGAGCCGTTGCGCCTGCTGGAACCGGATGCGCAGCGCGATGTTCAGCCACGCCGACAGCACGATCACGGCGAGGCACGCGTAGATCGGCAGATCGAATTCGAACCCGAAATAGACAACCAGCACGGCCACGGTCTGGCCAATGATCGAAAGCCAGCGCAGCCGCACCAACGTGTCGAGCCGCACATTGCGGCGCGGCAAGGGGAGGCGGTCGAGATCCATCGTGGACATGGGTCGAATGTAATATCGCTTCGAAGGCTACAACACTGCACCTTTCAGCGCAGGGGGCATGGCGCCTGACAGTCTTGCGCTCCGCATGCCAAAAGCGCAAATCAGCGCATCAAGCCCGGGACCCCCATGCCGCCTGCCGACACTGCCATTTCGCTCGATCGCGCCGTCAAGATCTACAAGGGCGGCACGGCGGTGAGCGGGATTTCGTTCGATATCGCGGCGGGCTCGGTGACGGGCTTGCTCGGTGGCAATGGCGCCGGCAAGACGACCACCATCGCGATGATCATGGGGCTGGTAACGCCCACCTCGGGGTCGGTGACCGTGCTCGGCGCGCAAATGCCGCGGCAGCGGCACCGCGTGCTACACCGCCTCAATTTCGAAAGCCCATATGTCGACATGCCGATGCGCCTGACCGTCCGGCAGAACCTGACGGTCTTCGGCAAGCTTTACGGCGTGAGCGATATCTCGCGCCGCATTCTCGACCTTGCAGCGCAATTCGATCTCAACGCGTTTCTCGACAGGCCGACCGGCAAGCTGTCGGCCGGGCAGAAGACGCGCGTGTCGCTTGCGAAGGCGTTGCTCAATCATCCGGAAGTTCTGCTGCTCGATGAGCCGACCGCTTCGCTCGACCCCGACACCGCTGACTGGGTTCGTGCCGAGCTGATGAAATACCGGCATGAACGCGGCGCCACCATTCTCCTCGCCTCGCACAACATGGCCGAGGTCGAGCGGCTGTGCGACCGCGTCATCATGATGAAGCGCGGCCAGATCGTCGACGATGCGCCGCCCGGACAATTACTCGCGCGCTATGGCCGCGAAAATCTCGAAGAGGTGTTTCTCTACATCGCGCGCGGGCGCGGCCGGGCGCAGGACCCAGTGTCGGAGATCGCGTCTTGAACATGCAGCCACGCATTTATCCGGCACCCGACGCAATCGCATTCTCACCGCAGCGCATCTTCGCGATGGTGCTGCGCTATTGGTATCTGCTGCGCTCGTCGTGGCCGCGTCTGTTCGAGCTGATCTATTGGCCCGCGGTGCAGATGCTGATGTGGGGCTTTCTGCAGCTCTACGTGTCGGAGAATGCCGGCTTCTTCGCAAAGGCCGGTGGCACCTTCATCGGCGCGGTGCTGCTGTGGGATATCCTGTTTCGCGGCCAGCTCGGCTTTTCGATCTCGTTTCTCGAAGAGATGTGGGCGCGCAACATGGGCAACCTGATGATGAGCCCGCTGCGACCCGGCGAGTTCATCTGTGCGCTGATGATCATGAGCATCGTGCGGCTCGCCATTGGAATGGTGCCGGTGACCGTTCTCGCGATCGGATTTTTCGACTTCAATCTGTACAGCCTTGGCTTCGCACTCGCCGTTTTCTTCATGAATCTCATTCTGACCAGTTGGGCTGTCGGCATTCTTGTATCCGGCATCGTGCTGCGAAACGGCATGGGCGCCGAGAGCATGGCTTGGACCATCATGTTCCTGATGCTTCCGCTGACCTGCGTTTACTATCCGGTGTCGATCTTGCCGGCGTGGCTGCAGCCGGTGGCGTGGATGCTGCCGCCGACCTATGTCTTCGAAGGCATGCGCGCCCTTCTGATCGATCATGTCTTCCGCGCGGACCTGATGATCTGGGCATTCATCCTGAATGCTGCTTATTTTGTGGCCGCAGTTATTGCCTTTTTGGCCCTTCTGCGGAGCGCCCGCGCCGCGGGTTCTTTGATGCAGACCGGCGAGTGACCATTCCCTAAGCAGTTGAGAATGTCCTTCGCCTATATTGACGGCGTGAACAAAAGGCCGGATGTTGCATTGCAATAGATGGGCTGCGGCTGAGAGATCAAGAAATGCCGGATAAGAACATCGCGATCGGAGAATTTGGGGCTGCGCCGGAATTGCCGGCGGAAGCCGGACCGGTTTTGTCGAACGGGATGTATTGGCTCTACGAAATGAGCCATGCGGCGCTGAATCCGGCGCGCGCTTTCGCCGATGTGACGCGGCTTTATATGAAAAATCCGCTCAATCCATGGTCCCACACAACGTTCGGAAAGACCCTCGCGGCCTCAGCCGAAATGTTCGAACGCTTCACCCGGCGTTACGGCCAGCCGGAATGGGGCATCGACAGCACCATGGTCGGTGGGGAACAGGTCGACATCCACATCACGACTGTCTGGGAGCGGCCATTCTGCCGCCTGCTGCATTTCGAGCGCGTCTTCAAGACACCGCCGCGTCGGCCGCAGCCGAAGCTCGTGATCGTCGCGCCGATGTCCGGGCATTACGCGACGCTGCTGCGCGGCACGGTCGAGGCCTTTCTGCCGAACCACGACGTGTACATCACCGAATGGGTGGATGCGCGGATGGTCCCGCTCGCGGAGGGCCGCTTCGATCTTGATGATTACATCGACTATGTCATCTCGATCCTGCATGTGCTCGGCGGCGATTGTCATCTCGTCGCGGTCTGTCAGCCGTCGGTGCCCGTGCTTGCCGCGGTCGCGCGCATGGAAGCCGAGCGCGATCCCTATGTGCCGCATTCAATGGTGCTGATGGGCGGACCGATCGACACCCGCGTCAATCCGACGGCGGTGAACAAGCTCGCTGAAGACCGTGGCGTCGACTGGTTTCGCCGCAACGTCATCACCAAGGTGCCGTTTCCGCATCCGGGAATGGGGCGCGATGTCTATCCGGGTTTCCTGCAGCTCAACGGCTTCGTGAGCATGAATCTCGACCGGCACCTCGATGCGCACAAGGAGCTGTTCTTCAACCTCGTGAAGGGCGACGGCGATTCCGCGCAGAAGCACCGCGAGTTCTACGATGAATATCTTGCGGTGATGGATCTGACGGCTGAGTTCTATCTGCAGACCGTCGATACGGTCTTCGTCAAGCATTCTCTGCCGAAGGGCCAGATGATGCATCGCGGCGTGCGGATCGATCCCTCGGCCATTCGCAATGTCGCGCTGCTCACCGTCGAGGGCGAGAAGGACGACATTTCCGGTCTTGGCCAGACCGAAGCGGCGCAGCGCCTGTGCACCAACATTCCGCCCGATCGCAAGGCGCATTACGTGCAGCCGGGCGTGGGGCATTACGGCGTTTTCAACGGCTCCCGCTTCCGTTCCGAGATCGCACCGCGGATTGCGGATTTCGCCCTGACCGCTCAAAGCGGCCGGGCCGGCACCAAGCGCCCGGTACCGCGCGCGGCTCCGGCAAAGCTCTCGGTGGTGAGCTAGGGCGCACTGATTCTCTGGTCGCAGAAGAAATGAACGGTTGTTCGGTTCTTTGATTACAATAAGTTGTAGCCCGGAGGGCTGATCCAACACCCCATAGTGTGCTTTTTATTTTTTCGAAGGGGGTGTTTGGAAACCGGTCTATGGCAGTATCGGAGGGCGAAGCAGTCGAGGGAGTCATGTCGCTCCGCGCGCTCCTATACCGGCGGCCGACCGAACCGAAGGCCATCCAGGTCGTCCACGACGAGGATATCTATCTGGTGCGCGTGCGCCGGCACCGTCAGGCGCGGCGCTATACCTTGCGCATTCAGGCGGCGACACGCGAAGTCGTGCTGACCATGCCGCCGCGCGGCTGCCTGAAGGAGGCCAGGGAATTCGCCCAGAAGCATGGCGGCTGGATCGCATCGCGGCTGCACCGCCTGCCGAAGGCCGAGCCGTTTGCGGATGGCGCGGTCATTCCGTTGCGCGGCGAGCCGCATCGGATCGTCCATCGTCATGGCGCGCGCGGCACCGTATGGACCGAGATTGCCGAGGACGGCGAGCGCCGGCTTTGCGTTGCCGGTGACACGCCGCATATCGACCGCCGCGTCGGCGATTTCCTGCGCAGACAGGCAAAGATCGATCTGGAACGGGCAAGCCTCGCTTTTGCCGGGCAGCTCGGCGTACGGGTGAAGCAGGTCGCGATCCGAGATCCGTCGAGCCGCTGGGGCTCATGCTCGACCACCGGCGTCCTGTCCTATTCCTGGCGGCTGATCCTCGCGCCTCCCTTCGTGCTGGATTATCTCGCCGCCCATGAGGTCGCCCATCTTGTGGAGATGAACCACTCTCCGCGTTTCTGGCGGCTGGTAGACCGGCTTTGCCCGAATGTGAGGCGTGCAAAAGCGTGGCTTGACATGTATGGCACCGAGCTTCACCGCTACGGCTCGCCACGGGCTCGGACCGAGCCAGAGGTGCCGGTCAACGGAACACGCCGCCCGCGGCGTTGAGACGCCGCCCACAATCAATGCTGAAACCCGATACGTTCGCGCTCACGGCGCTACTTGCTGCCTTGACCGCGCTTGGTCCGCTTTCGACGGATCTGTATCTGCCGACCTTGCCGGATATTGGCCGCGCCTTCGGAGTTTCAGCGGGACAGGTGCAGCAGACCATCTATGCCTATCTGATCGGCTTTGCGCTCGGACAGGTCGGATACGGTCCGATTTCGGACTGGTATGGCCGCCGATCGGGGTTGCTGGTGGCGCTGGTTTGCTATTGCGCCGGTAGCCTGATCTGCTTTCTTGCCCCTTCGATCGATGTTCTGATCGCCGCGCGCGTGCTGCAGGCGTTCGGAGGCTCCGGCGCCATTGTGCTGGCGCGGGCGGTGGTGCGCGACTTCTACAGCGGCGCGCGAGCCGGCCGCGAATTGTCGATGATGGGCCTTGTGATGGCGTTCGGGCCGGTGTCGGCCCCGCTTATCGGCGGCGCGTTGCACACCGTGTTTGGCTGGCGTTCGTCATTCGCCGCGCTGCTGATCTTTGGATGCGTGTTGGTCGCGATTGTCGCACGCAAGCTGCCGGAAACGCTTGTCGACAAGCCGGATGCGCGATTGTCGCTGTCGTCGATGCTAGCGGGCTATCGAACGCTGCTGCAAATTCGCGACTTCAACCTGTACCTCGTTCTATGCACCGCAACTTATACCGGGCTGATCGTCTGGTTTGCGGCGATGCCATTCATCTATCATGCCCGCTTTGGGCTGACGCCGCTCACAACCTCGCTGGCCATCTCGGGCAGCTCGATCGGCTTTCTGATCGGAACGTCGATCGCGACGCGCGTTGTCGTGAGGGCCGGCCTCATCCGCACGATCGGGATCGGGGCGACGTGCATGGTCGTTGGGTCGGCGGCCGTTTTCCTGCTTCTCGCAATGGATGTGAACTCGCTGGCAGGCATTGTCGTCGGCGTCGGACTCAATCTTGTCGGACTGGGGCTGGTCTATCCGCAAGCGCTTGCCGGCGGCCTGTCATGCGCCGCAGAGCGGGCCGGTGCCGCATCGTCTCTGCTCGGAGGACTTCCGCCGGTTTGCTCCGCCATTCTCGGCGCCGGGATCGCGGCATCTGCTGCGGAGAAAGCCTGGCCGGCCGGCCTGGCATTGCTGGCGATGGCGCTGGTGATTGTCGGCGCCTGGCTGATCCTTCGCCTGTTTCCGCAAAAGTCTCGCGTCTAACGGCTGCGGCCGAGCAGGCGATCGAGCAACCAGCTATCCATCCCGTCGTTGCGTGTCGCCGAGGCCGTTGTGCCCGGGATCGTGCCGGGCGGTACGGGGCGCGTGCTGTTCGCCTGGCCGTAGGTCTGCGCACCCGAACCGGGGAACGGGAGTGCAATGCCGTTATGCACGCCCGGCAAGCTCGCCACCGGAACATTGCGATGCGCGTTCTTCATGAAGCGCGCCCAGATTTCCGATGGCAAGCCGCCGCCGGTCATCTTCTTGGTCGGAGAGGAGTCGTCATTGCCGAGCCAAACCGCGGTGACGAGTTGAGCCGTATATCCGACGAACCAGCCATCACGGAAATCCTGGCTTGTCCCGGTCTTGCCTGCCGCGGGACGGCCGCCGAGGTCGGCCTTGCGCCCGGTGCCGGTGAGAAGTGTCTCCTGCATCATGGCGTTCATCATCGCGACATGGCGAGGCTCGACGACCTGTCCGAGACTTTGCGGTCGCCGCTGATACCGCACCTTGCCATCCTTGCCGCGGATGCTCTCGACGACATGCGGCGCAACCGCCATGCCGTTATTGGCGAAGATCGTGAAGGCCGACGCCATTTCCAGCACCGAGACTTCCGAGGTGCCGAGCGCCAGCGATGCATTCGGCTCCAGTTTCGATGCAATGCCGAGGCGATGCGCGGTGCGCATGACGGCCGTCGGGCCGAATTCGAGTGCGAGACGCACCGCAACCGTATTGAGCGACAGAGCAAGCGCCTGTGTCAGCGTCACCGGCCCGTAATATTCACGCGTGTAGTTTTCCGGCCGCCAGCCTTTGATGACGATGGGCTTGTCTTCGCGCACCGTTTCTGGCGTGAGGCCGCGTTCCAGCGCGGTGAGATAGACGAAGGGCTTGAACGCTGAGCCGGGCTGCCGCTTTGCGGCAACGGCGCGGTTGAACTGGCTTGCGGAATAATCGCGTCCGCCGACCATCGCGCGCACCGCGCCGTCAGGCGACAAGGCGACGATCGCACCTTGTTCGACGCCGTATTTTGTGCCTCGCATGGCGAGTTCTTCGGAGAGGGCCTGCTCCGCCAGAAGCTGCAAGGCCGGATCGATCGAGGTCTCGACGACGATGTCGTCTTCGACGCGCCCAACGAGATCGTCGAGAACGTCCATGATCCAGTCGGCGACGTAATTGATCGAGCCGGTGGTCTTCTGCTTCAGTGCCTGCGCAGGCTGCGCGGCGGCCATGGCCGCGGTCTTGCCGCTGATGAATCCGGCGTCAGCCATCGCAGACAACACCGTTTGCGCGCGGCGCACCGCGCCGTCCGGATTGCGTGTCGGCGCAAGCCGCGATGGCGAACGAACCAGACCCGCGAGCATCGCGGCTTCCGACAGGGTCATGTCGCGCGCGTGTTTGCCGAAATAGCGTTGCGCGGCTGCTTCGACGCCGTAGGCCCCCGCGCCGAAATAAACGCGGTTCAGATACAGATCGAGAATCTCGGCCTTGGAGAATTTGCGCTCGAGCCAGAGCGCCAGCACGAGCTCCTGCAGTTTGCGCGTGAACGTCCGATCCTGAGTCAGGAACAGATTCTTGGCGAGCTGCTGGGTGATCGTCGAGCCGCCCTGCGAGACACCGCGTCGAACCACGTTCGCCAAGGCGGCGCGTGCGATACCAAGCGGGTCGACCCCGAAATGCGAATGAAAGCGCCGGTCCTCGATCGCGATGAAGGCCTGGGGCACATATGGCGGCAGGTCCTTGACCTTCGCCGACACGCCGCTGTCGCCGCGCACGGCGAGGATACGGCCGTCGCTGCCGGCAATCTGGATCGATGGCGGCCGCTTCGGCACCTCCAGCGACTGGATTGCGGGCAGGTGCGCGCCGACCCAGGCGACGAGCGCAATGCCGGCGATGGCGCCCCATAGCAGGAGAACGACCATCCAATAGGCGCAGCGGCCAAGCAGCGACCGACGGCCGCGCTTCCTCTCGGCCGGCTTCTTCTGTGACGTTGGTTTGGGTGTACGGGCGGGCTTGCGCGCGCCGCGGCCGGAGCGGCGCTCACCACCATCGCTTCCCGCCAGCCTTTCGTTTGGATCAGCGCGCAACTCGCGGTTGGGAACGCCGACATCGAACTTTGGCTCGCGGCGTACGGACTTGCTTCGCCGTGCCACAGCGCTTTCCCGCCTCGCCCCTCCGCGCAAGCGCCGCGCGGTCCGCGCCGACGCTACGGGAGGGGGTTTAAGGGCCGGTTAAGCGCGAAAATCACGGCCTGCGATGCTTGGCACGGTCCGAAAGCGCACTGAAACAAGGGCTTTTTCTATTTCCAACCGCAGCGTTTTATGCATGATCGCCGCCGGCCGGGGATACCGGTGATTTGCAAACTCTGGGGGACTGGGATTATGCGCAAAAGCGCCCTTCTGCTCGCTGCCGTTATGATTGCTGCCGCTCCGACGGCCGCGCTTGCCGCCAAGGCCAAGGCTCCGTCCGATCCGAACGCGCACGGCAAGAAATTCGTCACTGCCCTGTTCATGCAGCCCTATTATGCGTGGCAGGCCGTTTGGGTCCCCGCGCCCGCCAAGAAGAAGTAATAGCAAAAGCTGCGGTTCGATTTTTGAACGCCGGAGCGATGCGCTCCGGCGTTCTGCTTTTCAGGGGAACGCGGGCCTTGCGACGGTTTTACCGTGCCGCGCTTGCCGGTTTTGCGTCGTCCAGGCTGGAGCGCGAAAACAACGCCAGCAGCGCGCGCTTGATCGCGGCCTGGCGCGTCGGCGACGCGATCTTGGCGCCGAGCAGATCTGTCACATAGAACACGTCGACCACCCGCTCGCCGAATGTCGCGACATGCGCGGAGGTGATGTTCAGCGAAAGCTTGGACAGGGTTGCTGTCAGTTCGTAGAGCAGGCCTGGCCGGTCGAGTCCGGTGACTTCGACGACCGTGTAACGGTTCGACCATTCGTTGTTGATGTTGACCTCGGGCTCGAGCGCAAATGCCTTTAGCCGGCCTTTGGGGGCCGCCTTGCGGGCGATGATCTCCGGCATCTTGATCTCGCCGCGCAGCGCCTTTTCGATGGTGTCAGCGATCCGGTCGGCGCGCCGGCCTTCATCTTCATCGCGATCGAATTCGCGCGTCAGCGAAATGGTATCGAGCGCCAGCCCGTCGGTGGTTGTGTAGATCTGCGCATCGACGATGTTGCCGCCCGCAACCGCGCAGGCGCCGGCGATGATCGAAAGGAGGCGCGGATGATCGGGTGCGATCACCGTCAGTTCAGTCACGCCCCGCGCCGCATCGAAGGAGACCTGGGTGGCGAGCGTTTTCCCTCCGCTCCAGGCTTCGCGCAGGAAATTTGCCTGGGCAATCTTGCGGGACAGATCGACCTTGAGCCAATAGGCCGGATAATGCCGCGCGATATAGGCGCTGAGGTCCGCTTCGGGCCAGTGCTTCATGGCCTCGCGGAATTCAGCCTGCGCCAGCGCAACACGGCGCTCGCGATTGACTTCGGAGAATCCGCCGGTGAGAACCGGCTCGGTCTCGTAATACAGCGTGCGGAGAAGCTGCGCCTTCCAGCCATTCCAGACGCCGGGACCCACGGCCCGGATATCCGCCGTGGTCAGCACCAGCAGCAGCTTCAAACGGTCAAGAGATTGGACGATCGCGGCGAAGTTCTCGACCGTCTTGCGGTCGGACAGATCGCGCGACTGCGCAACGGTCGACATGACCAGATGATTTTCGATCAGCCAGGCGATGGTCTCGGTCTCGACATTGCTGAATCCCAGTCGCGGGCACAGCCGCCGCGCGACCCGCGCGCCTGCTATGGAGTGATCTTCCACGCGACCCTTGGCGATGTCGTGCAGGAAGAGCGTCACGCGCAGCAATGCCCGCTGCCGCGGCGACAGCTTGCTCACCAATTCGTTGGCGAGGCCGTATTCTTCATTGGTTCCGGCCTCGATTTCGGAAATCACCCCCATGCAGCGGATCAGGTGCTCGTCCACTGTGTAGTGGTGGT
>NZ_DATMRX010000091.1:0-4496 GCF_035565855.1 Pseudorhodoplanes sp. | reverse complement strand
GTCGGTGAAGGATTTCCTGACGAACAGATCGGTCACGCGGCGCATTCCCCCCGGCAGCGATGCGACAGGCACCAGCTCCTGCCGAGACGCCTGCGGCCGTCATGGGCGGCCGGAACGGACCGTAGCGGCGCGCTCGTTAATGGTTTCTGGCAGAGCCTCGCCGCCGCTAGCTTCTCCCGCTCGGATGCCTAACACTTCCCATCGCGCGACGAATGGGTGAACGTCTGGTACCCGCCGGTCTGGACGCGCCCCTTGCGCTGCTGCTCGTCCACATCGCGGTGATCTGCATCGTCGCCGCCTATATCCCCGGCAATATCAAGCGGGTGCTCGAGCATCCGATGCTGGTCGGGGTGAAGCTCTGGGCCTTCGCGCATCTGATCGCCAACGGCGACCTCGGCGCCATCATCCTGTTCGGAAAGATCCTCGCCTGGGCGGTGTTCGACCGCATTTCGCTCAAGCGCCGCACCGATCCCGGCGGGCAGCAAATCAGGCAGGGCGGCTGGCCGAGCGACCTCGTGGGGGTGGTGGTCGGCACGGTGGCCTATATCGCCCTTGTGCTGCTGTTCCATCCGCTGGTCATCGGCGTGCCGGTGATCTAGCTGGGCGCGCGGAGGATAAAGTCGCTTCGTCCCTACGCGGGCAAGTTCATGGTTGATAAGTCTCCGGCTTGATCTAAGGTTTGAAGCCGGAAGACCGGTTTGCAATGACGACTTGACTCGCAATGACGTGCTTGAAGCGATTGCTGCTCGTTCTCGCGTGCTGTGCTGCCTTTTCTTCTAATCCCGCCGGCGCCCAGAGCGACGCCCCGCCGGTGATCACCGCCAATGCCTATCATTCGCGTACCCACGCGCTCGTTTTTTCACACGACGAAAAAAGGGTCGTGACCGCCGGGGGCGATGGCACGATCAAGGTGTGGGAGACTGCAACAGGGCGGCTGATCCGCACGCTGGAGGGCCATACCCAGGCGGTCTCATCGGTCGCAGTCACCACCGACAATCGGATCGTGTCGATCTCACAGGACCAGACCATGAATGTCTGGGACTCCGCGACAGGGCGCATTTTGCGCAGCGTCAAATGTTGCGCCGGGGAGATGAAGAGCTTTTCGGTATTCAGCGACTTGGTCCTGACGCGCAACGAACAAACCGCCTATACGCATGTCATCGGCGGCATTATTCGCTGGAATTTTCCCGCGGGAACGGTCGAACGGAAGTATCCGCTCTTCCTGATCGAGTCGTTTGCGCTCTCGCCCGACGAAAAGCATTTTGCAATCGTCCAGGTCGGAAAAACCACCAGGACCAGCGCCGCCCACGACGTGAGGCTGGTGTCAATCGCGACCGGGAAGACGGTCTGGAGCGTGCCCAACGCGCACGAAGGCGGCGTATATCGCATGGCGTTTTCGCCGGACGGGCGTTTTATCGCCACCACGGATCCATACAGGAAGATCACCAAAATATGGGATGCATCAAACGGGCGTCTGGTGCGATCCCTGAACCACAACGGCTCTGCCCACGCACACGCCGTCTTTTCGCCCAATGGCCAGTGGATTGCGACATCCGACAGCGACGGGATCAAGTTGTGGGATGTTGCAACGGGCCGGCTCGTGCGTACGTCAGATCCCAGTCCCGGCAAGCCCGGCATTCTCAAGGCACAGTACATTCTTAGATTCAACCGCGACAGCACGGTGCTGGCGTCGATAGACCTTCAATCGCGGCTGAAAACAACGCTTGTCGAAACCGGCGAGCTTCGCGTTGGATCGAAGGAAGATTTCTACCAGCCACATAGCCTCTCTTCGGTGGAAGCCCGATCCGACGGCGAATGGATCGTTGCCGGCAGCACCGGCAAGTTCAGCCTTTGGGATATAAAGACAGGACAAATGGCGCGGTCGGTCGAACTGGCCCGGACATTCGTGCAAAAGAACTTCATGGTGAATGGTGCCGACCGTACCCTTCTTGTCACTTACGACTTTGAGAAAGTGACTGCGACGGTTTCGGAACTGGACAGTGGACGCGCCATCCACGAGCTCGAGATCGCGGCGAAAAAATCGGAGATTACGCTGGCGGAGACGGCGGCATCACGGGATGGTCAGTGGATGGCCGCCATCAGCGGCGACGACAAGGCGTCGATCAAAATATGGGACGCGGTGAGCGGGCGGCTGCATCGCACGTTGGCCATAAGGCCCAACAGGGTCTTGGTGCCGAAGCTGGCATTCACCGGTGATGGCCGGCTGCTGATCTCGACCGGGCACGACGAATGCGAGATTCTGGTCTGGGATGTCCGTGAGGGCCGCCTGCGAACCAAAATCCCGCAGCGAAACGTCAACGGCTGGTGCTATCAGTACGACGCCTCGCACAGCGCGATTTCTCGTGATGGTCGCTGGATCGTCAATTCGTATACCGAGCGAAACGAGGATTTCTATCGCGACGGCGACCGCGCAATCATTGCGTTATGGGACGCTGACTCCGGCAAGCTGGTGCATGGTTTCCGGGCGAATGTCTCCAACAGGCCGGGCGCAATCGCGATTTCGTCCGACAGCCGGCTCGTGGCTGCAAGCGTACAGGAAAGTTCCAGAATCAACATATGGGACCTGCGAACGGCGAGGTTGCTGCGGGTCCTGGAGGGCAATTCGGGCGACGCCCAGGCGATCGCCTTTTCACTCGACGGCCGGTATCTCATCGCAGGGAACAAGAATAACACGACCACCACCTGGGACGTCGAAAGCGGAACGAAGCTCGTCACTTCCTTGCAGACGGGTGACGGGGAATGGGTGACCGTCACCCCCGAAGGGTTTTTCGCCGCATCCGAGAAGGGCGCAGAACTCCTGCATGTCGTGAGAGGGTTTGAGACCACGGGCCTCGAACAGCTTTTCCAGCCGTTGTACCGGCCCGATCTGGTGCGCGAGAAACTCGCCGGCGATCCACGCGGGCTTGTGCGCGAGGCGGCGGCGCGGCTCGATCTCGACAAGGTGCTGGCGAGCGGCGATGCGCCGCGCGTGCGGCTGGTCGCACCGGCCAACAGGGCCAGTATCGCGGCCGACCGGGCCGACGCCGAAATCGAACTGTCCGAGACCGGGGGCGGCATCGGCCGCGCCGAGTGGCGTGTCAACGGCGTGACGGTCGGTGTCGACGAGGCTGCGGCGGCAACTCCCGGGCAGCCGTTGCGCCTGACGCGCAGGCTGGCGCTGGAAGAGGGCGAGAACGACATCGAAGTCGTTGCCTACAACCGGCAAAATCTCGTCGCATCGGTGCCCGCGCGCGCGAATGTCACAGCGACGGCGCCGGCTTCGGCTGGAAAGCCGCGCATGTTCGTGCTGGCGGTCGGCCTGAACGAATATGAAAATCCGGACATCCGCCTGAAATACGCGGTGCCGGATGCGACCGCGCTCGCGCAGGCGCTCTCCAAGGCAGGAGAAGGACTTTACGACACGGTCAACGTGTCCTTGTTGACGGATGCAGACGTCAGGCGCGAGCGGCTGGACGAAACCTTCAAGAAGCTCGCGGGTGAAATCCAGCCGAACGATGTCTTCGTCTTCTTCATCGGCGGACACGGCAAGACGCTGAATGGCCGGTACTACTTCATTCCGCAGGATTTCAAGCTGGGCGACGAGACGTCGATTATCGAGCAGGGCATCGCGCAGGAGGAATGGCAGCGCTGGTTCGCGTCCATCGCGGCGCGCAAGAGCATTCTCCTGTTTGATACCTGCGAAAGCGGCTCACTCGCGGAGGAGGGCGCGGAGACGCGCGCACTCGAACGCAGCGCCGCGAGCGAGCGCCTGGTGCGCGCGACCGGGCGTAACATCCTGACCGCGACCAGCGACACCAGCGATGCGTTCGAGGGATATCGGGGGCACGGGCTGTTCACCTACAACCTCCTGGACGCGATCGGCGCGGCCGACGGCAATGGCAACGGCACCGTCGAGGTGCCCGAGCTCGCGGCCTATGTGCACGCCCAGGTCAGCGCGCTCAGTGAGAAGGTGTTCGGCAAGCGTCAGGTGCCGCAGGTGCGCGTGGTCGGCGGTTATCCGGTGGCCAGGAGCCTGCGCGTGGTCGAGGGCGGCCCGGCCGAGATCGCCATTCCGCAGTCGCCGACACATCA
This sequence comes from Pseudorhodoplanes sp., assembly GCF_035565855.1. Lineage (GTDB taxonomy): Bacteria > Pseudomonadota > Alphaproteobacteria > Rhizobiales > Xanthobacteraceae > Pseudorhodoplanes. The sequence continues at coordinate 404 of NZ_DATMRX010000091.1, read as the reverse complement.
GGTCGCGGCCGCCGCGGCGGACCTCGTGGTGGCGCCCGTGTCGGGATCGCGGCGGGTGCGCAAGCTCGACCAGAAGACGCCGGTGACACTGGTCCGCAGCGAGGCCGGCTGGACACTGGTGGCGCGTGAGGGCCGGCCGCTCGGCTATGTCGCAACCAGGGATCTGTCGCCCTTGCAATGACAGCCATGCGCTGCGGGGGACGGCCTTCCCAATCGGGGCCTAATCCGCTAACCCCGCATCCGTGAAGGGGCCGCCCCGGCGGCCCGCCGGGAGTATATGCCAGTGTCTGTCCAGCAAGAGATCAGGCGCCTGACAGCGCCGGATATCCGCGCCCGCAAGGGCGGCGACCCGATCGTGATGCTCACCTCGTATCATGCGCACACCGCGCGCCTCGTCGACAAAT
>NZ_DATMRX010000090.1:0-21848 GCF_035565855.1 Pseudorhodoplanes sp. | reverse complement strand
GCCGCAGATTGCGCTGAACCCGGCGCAGGCGACGATGGCGGCCATCGCGAGCCCGCCGCGCAGATGCCCGACGAAGGTGTAGGCGGCGCGGAACAGCTCCTTCGACATCCCGGCGCGGGAGACGAAATTGCCCATCAGGATGAACAGCGGGATGACCGACAGCGTGTAATTGCGTCCGGTCTCGTAGATCTTGGTTTCGACCATCGCCATGGCCGGCGCGAAATTCCAGTCGCGCAGATAGGCAACGCCGAGAAAGCCGACGACGCCCATCGAAAAGGCGATGGGAATGCGCAGCAAGGCAAGGACCATCATCAGGCCCAGACCGACCAGGGCTTCCGTCATGTTGTGCCCGCTTTGTCGGGATCGAATGGCTTGTTGTCGTCCCGGTACGCGCCGGGAAGAACAGCCTTGACGAGGTGCACGATCCCGGTGATCGCAACTATCAGCGCCATGAAATAGACGAAAGGCCCGACCGGGATCAGCAGAATGTCGGTGGTGTCGCCATAACCCGCGATCTTGCCGGCCTTGACATAAACCCGCCAAGCCAAAGCGAGGATGATCACGCCGCACACAATGTCCACGATCCGGCGGATCACCCGGCGCCCGCGCTCACCGAATGCGGCATCGATGAAGTCAATGGTGACATGCTCGTCGGCCCGCGAGACCAGCGGCAGGCCGGCGAAGATCAGCGTCAGCAGCAACAGTTCGGTGATTTCGAAGCCGCCCCGCAACGGCCAATTGAGAATGTAACGGCCGATCACGTCGACCGTCGTGACCGCCATCAGGCAGAACAGCAATAACGCGGCGGCGGCGCCCAGCGCGCGATCGAGCCAGACGCCGCCATCTTGATGTTCGGAAGACACAGCGCGTGCTACTGGCCGGCGGCGACGCGCTTCAGTTCTTCATGGAATTCGGCATAGACCTTTTCGCCGTCGACGCCTTTGGCAGTCGCGTCCTTTTTCCACTTGTCAACGATCGCCTTGGAGCGCTCCTGCACACCCTTGATCAGTTCGGGAGAAGCCGGCTGGATGTCGATATTGGCCTTCTTCATGACCTCCATCGCCTGGCGGTCGGTGTTGTCCCAGGCCCTGCCGGCGAGGCGCGCGATGGCTTCGCCCGAGACCGACATGATCGCGTCCTGATCCTGCTTGCTGAGCTTGTTCCACTTGTCCTCGTTCATGAAGAAGCCGAAGGCCGAACCGTAGAACCCGCCGGGAAACAGCGTGGCGTGTTTGACGACCGTATCGAGCTTGAAGGAGATGATCGATTCAAGCGGGAAGAACGTGCCGTCGGCGACGCCGGAGCTCAGGAGTTCGTAGGATTCCGGTGCAGGCTTCACGAAAGGCGAGGCGCCGAGCGCCCGTGCCATCTGCTCGGAAATGCCGCCGCCGGACCGGATCTTCATGCCGGCCAGATCCTCGACCCTGTTGATCGGGCGCTTGGTGTTGAACATCTGGCCCGGACCGTGAGTCCAGACGCCAAGCAGCTTGACGCCCTTGTATTCGTTGACGGGCTGAAAATATTTCCAGTGGATGCGCGAGAACGCGACTGAATTGATCTCCGCCGTAGCGCCGCCGCCCGGCAGTTCGGGCAGAAGCGGCAGCACATGGCGGGCCGGGGTATAGCTCGCGGTCACGTAGGACACGTCGACCAGACCATCGCGCACCGCATCGAAGGTTCCCGGCGCCGCCGACGGATGCTTGGCGAGCATCTGCATTTTGACGCGGCCATTGGTGGCCTTTTCGACCTGCTGCCCCCAAACGGCGAGCACATCCTTGGTCAGAAGATGCTGGGGCGACACCCAGCTCGACATCGTCAATGTGGTGGTTTGAGCCTGCGCGGCGGGTGAAAACCCAACGAATGCTGCAAGAGCGAATGCGGCGCTGCCGGTCGCGGTGACCTTGGCAAGGCGAGACATGGTGAATCCTCCCATAATTATTGTTGTGGTGAGGATCGGGCCATTTGGGGCACGACACGTCAAGCCCCAATTTTGATTGGAGTGCCGTGATTAGCGTCAAGTTTTGCACAATCAGCCGATCAGCCCGGTCCGCCGCGCGGCAGCGCCAATTATGGCGATGGCTTCGTCAATATCGGCCGTGGAATGGGCAGCGGAGGGCTGCGCCCGCAGCCGCGCTTCGCCTCGCCGGACTATCGGAAAACAGATCGCGCCGATATAGACGCCGTCCTTCAGCAATTCGGCGCTGAAGGCGCGCGCCTTGTCCTCATCGCCCACGAGGATGGGCGTAATGGGATGATCGTGGCCAAGAATGGTCAGGCCGAGCGCTTTCAGTCCCTTGCGCAGCCGTTCGGTATTGTCGGCAAGCTGTCTCATCAACGCGTCGTCCTGCATCAGGCGCCGGATCGCCGCGAGCGCGCCGCCCGCGGATGCTGGCGGAATCGCGGTGGTGAACATCCAGAAGCGGCCGTGATCGTGCAGCTTCTCGATCAGATCGGCGCGTCCCGCAACGTATCCGCCGGCGAAACCGCCGAACGCCTTGGACAGGGTCCCGGTATAAAGATCGACCTCGCCGAGACAGCCTCGCGCGGCTGCGGTGCCGCGGCCGCCGGGCCCCGTGACGCCTGCGGCGTGGCTCTCGTCCACGACAAGCGTTGCGCCATGGCGCCGGCACAACGCGATCATGCGCGGCAGGTCGGCAGCATCGCCTTCCATGCTGAAAATGCCATCGGTGATGACGAGCTTCGCCCCGTCATGCGGCTGTTTCAGCAATGCCTCCAGATGGTCGAGGTCGCGATTGTTGTAGATGCGGGTTTCTGCCGCGCTCAGCCGGCACCCATCGATGATGCTGGCGTGATTGAGCCGGTCGCTGAAGATGACGTCGCCCTTTCCCACAAGCGTGCAGGCGACCGTCACATTGGCCGCGGTGCACGAATTGAAAAGGAGCGCCGCATCCGTGGCGTGGAATTCCGCCAGCGTGTCGCAGAGCGCTTCGTGCAGCGGCGTGGTTGCGAGCGGCGGATTGAGCGTCGTTCCATTGCCATAGTCGCGCGCGGCAGCGCAGGCGGCTTCGATCACCTCCGGATCGCCGGCAAGGCCGAGATAATTGTTCGCGGTCAGAAGGATGACCGGCCGGCCGTCGAGCAGCGTGCGGGCGCCGACGCGCCCGCCGACGACAGGCTTGTTGGCGCGCTCACGCAAGGCCGCGCTCCGTCAGCCATTGCCGCGTGATCGAAAGCGCCTCGGCGAGCTTGTCGGGTTGACCGGCATAATAATGCGTCGCGCCCTTGATGACATGCATCGCCTTGTCCTTGCTGCCGGCCGCATTGAAGATCGCCGCCGTGTGCGGCTGCGGCACCGCATCGTCGGCCGAGTTCTCGATCGCCAGCAACGGCACCGAAATCTGCGCCGCGCATTTCAGCCCGTCGGCATTGCTGTCGTCGATCGACCATTGCGACAGCCACGAGCGCAGCGTGGAAAAGCGCGCGAGCCCGACCGGACCGGTATTGGCGGTTTCCGGATTGCCGAGATAGCACCAGTTCGGCTTGCGATCGTTCGGATCGAGCGCGGGATCGAGAAAGCGCGGCTCAGCGAGCGTGCGATGGGTGACGAAGCCGCGCTCCATCTCGGCGGTGTTGCGAGCCTTCAGCGTCGCGAGCGTCTCCTTCACCCAGGCCGTGATCCTGCGTATGCGCGCGAGCTGCGCCGCGCGATAGGCCGCGATGAAGTCAGCCGCATAGGGCGGCTGGTTCGGATTGGCCTTGTCGTAGATGTCGAGCATGCGATCGCGATTGTCGGGATCGCGCTCGTCCTTGACGGAAGGGTCGATCATGTCGCGCAGCATCGTGGCGCGCGAGATATGCGCGGCCTGAATGATGACCGCATCGGCCGGGATCAGGCCCGCGCTCGCAATGCCGACCGGATCGCCGGCGGGCGTATGGGTGATGGTCGGGCGCTCGGCCTGCGACTGATAGAACAAGGCGAGGGATCCGCCGCCGCTCCAGCCGGCGAGCACAATTTTCTTGTAACCCCATTTCTCCCTGGCGTGGCGGATATAGGCGCCAAGATCGAGCAGCACCTTTTCGAGGATCAGCGCGGTGTCGTTCTTCGCATAGCGACTCGCCGCGCAGAGCACATGCCATCCGGCCTTCACAGTGGCCTGCGGGACAGGGAGAAGCTGCAACGTCGAGGCCGGATGCATGAAGATCAGCAGCGTGTCGGAGGGCGGCGCGCCCTTCGGCGTCATCAACAGGCCTTCGAGATTGACCGCACCCTGATTGCCGGAAAATCCGTAGGTTTCGACGAAGGCTGCGTCTTCCTTGTACTGGACGTGCACCCAGCGATGGTCGATCTGGTAAGCGGTATCCGGCATGTGTCCTCTGCGCGCGTTGTGGTCACGTCGTTACAACATCCGCACCGAATAACGAAACGCCGAGCCTTCCTTTTGCGGATGAATTTCCGTGCGCAGGGTGCGCCGCATGCCTTGTCTGCCCCATCGCGCCAGATATGCTTCCCCCAACTATAAGGATTACGGGGAGGACAACATGAGACGCCGTGATTTTCTGGGAGTTTTGGGCGGCGCGGCATTGGCGTGGCCCCATCGCGCACAGGCGCAGCCGGTGGCGCAATGGCCCGATCGGCCGGTGCGGCTTCTCGTGACAGTGGGTGCGGGTGGGGCGGCGGATACGCTGTCGCGCAATCTGTCGAATGGCTTTTCACAATTCGCAAACGGTCAGCCCCTCGTGGTGGAGAACCGTCCCGGCGCCGGCGGCACCATCGCAGCGGCGGCGGTCGCGCGTGAAAAGCCGGATGGCTACAACCTGTTCCTTGCCGAGGTCGGGCCCAATGCGGTCTCGCATGTGCTCGGCGCCAAGCTGTCCTACGACCCGCACACCGCCTTCACGCCGATCATCCACGTTGCCAATCTGCCGGCGGTGGTGTTGATCCGGCCCGATCTGCCCTACACCACGCTTGCCGATTTCATTGCCGCGGCGAAGAAGCAGCCCGGCAAGTTCAACTATGCATCGGCCGGGGCCGGCAACTGGACGCATCTGTTCATGGCTTATCTGAACAGCCAGGCGGGTATCGATCTGGTCAATGTGGTGTACCGGTCGGGCTCCGAAATGCTCACCGCGCTGTTGCGCGGCGAAGCCGATACCGCCGTCATCACGGTGTCGACCGCGCTTGGCCAGATCAAGGAAGGCAAGGTGCGCGCGCTCGCCGGCCTTGGGATGGCGCCGATGAAGCAATTGCCCGATACGCCGCCGGTGGCAAAGACCATACCGGGCTTCGACGTCGCGGTCTGGCACGGCATTGCCGGCCCCGCTGGCATGGACCCTGCGCTCGTTCAACGCATCAACGACATCTTCAATCAGGTGCTGCAGACGCCGGCCGCGCGCACCGCGATTTCCGGCGCGCAGGCCGCAGACATCGTCGGCGGTTCGGCCGAGCAATTCGATGCTTTCATCAAGAGCGAGCTGAAACGCTGGCCGGAGGTGGTGAAGACCGTCGGCCTCAAGCAGCAATAAGGCGAAGGCCGCACGCCCGCGCTTATTCATAGCAGCAGCCTCATCCTTCCTTACGGCATCGCGCGTCGCGACGCGGCTGAAAGGATGAGGCCGTGCAAAGCGCGCGCGGCGCTTCGGCTCACTGCCCGGCGAGGGCCGGCACCGCCGGCATGCGGGTCACCGCGGGCGGATTCCACTTCCCGATCAGCGCCTCGGTCTTCGGTGCATAGAGGCGCAGCAGCAGGTTGAAGGCTCCCTTCGGCGCCGGAAGCCAGTTGGTTTCCCTGTCAGCGCCCGGACTCTCGTTCTGGAAATAAAGGTCGACCGACCCATCCATGTTGTATTTGAGCGGCATCCAGCTCGAGAGATTGAAGCGGTTCAGGGCGTTCGGGACCTGGAAGCCTTCCGAGTCGTAAAGCGTGACCGACCAGAAGGCATCCGCCGGCGGCAGATCGGCCTTGTCGAAATGCAGCGTGTATTTGTGCGTGCCTTCCAGCGGGCGGCCGGTATCGTCGACAAGGTTCACCGGATAGATCGCGTCTTCCGGCAAATTCGCACCGAGCCCAAGCTGTGCTACGATCGCGCGTTTCAGATAATAATTGCCGTACACGCCCATGGTGTCGGTGTTCATCGACCATCCGTTGGCGACGCGCGCGAGGGTGGGGACCTTCCAGGCCATCAGCTTCTGTGCGACCTCCGGTGCGTCGGTGATCGCCTTGCGGATCGCGGGATCGAGCTTCTGAACGTCGAAGCTCTTGCCCGGCTCGAAGCCGATCTTTTTGAGCTGGGCGATCATCGGCTCGTCGGTGACATGGGGCGGCACCGTCTTCATAAGCTCGGCCGCATAGGCGAAGTATTTGTCGCCCGGCATCCTGTCGACCTGTTCCTTCGGCGGGGTTTTCATGTCGACGCCCGGATCGGGCGTGAACGCCACCTGTGCCGGCGGTTTGCCCCATTGCGACAAGGGCGTGACCTTGTATCCTTCCTGGATCTTGTGAACGGCCGCATAATCGGCCGGACCATCGGTCTTGGTGCGCCCGATGATCCAGACGACCGGTGTCGGCGCGTCGATGCGCTGGGTACCCGCCGGCAGCTTGAGTTCTTCGGCAAGGCGATCGCGAAGCTCGGGACGCCATCCGGGCGGCGTCACGAGAAAGGTCGCCGCTTTCGTGCCGGTGGTCCGCCATCCCGGCGATGCGAACACGTCCGACCACATATCCAGCATCGGCAAGAGATAATAGCGGCCATTGGTGTCCGGCGCCGAAACCACCATCGGCTCCTTGGTCATGTCGAGCCATGCCGATGAATACAGGGTGTCGAAGTTGAACCGGACGACCGCCTTGTCGGTGCCGACGGGATAGGCGCCCATGCTGGAGAACATGTTCGCCGGGCCCCTGCCGGGCTCCTTGCCGGGCGGCATGTTCGTGATCTGCTTTCGTGTGACGTCAATCGAAAGCAACGGATAGAAATAGAGATAGGCATTGACGGCGATGCTGTGCGCCTGCTCTGGCGTCAGTGCATCCTGCGCGTTGGCCTGGCTTGCCATCGGTGTGCTTAAAGCGATTACGGTACAGCACGAAGCAAGTAGCGACCTTGGTGTCATCGGCGCCGTCCTCCTGATTATGATCGCGATTAAAAGCGAGCGTTCTGGCAAAGGAAGCATGCTGGCGGCATGGCGCGAGACAAGTCACATTCCTGGCACTCGCCATTTGCAATTTGCAAATGTTGCAGTGCCGTTGGTGCACAATCCTACCGTTGACCGGTTCTGACGATCGTCCTAGGCTATTACTCGCCAATTTCGTTTAATTGCATTCAATTGTGCGGCTGCGATCGACTGCGTTGCGGTGTTTGCCCGGGGGGTGTAATGCAACGTCATCTGAAGGCAGCTGTCGCCTGCTTCGCGACAATTCTGTTGCATTCATTCGCGGCATTGGCCGCAGATATCGCGCCGATGCCGGTCAAGGCCATTCCGGCGCCTGCCCCGTATGACCCTTGGCGCGTCGACATAACGCCCTATGGCTGGCTGCCTTCGCTGAATGGATCGTCGACGATCAAAGGTCAGACATTCGACATCGACGCTTCGTTTTTCGGCGACATCATTCATCGCAAGATACCGAAAGAGCTGTTCGGGCTGATGACGGCGTTCGAGGCGCGCAACGACCGTTTCGCCGTTCTTGCCGACTTCGTCTACCTCAAGCTCGGCGCCAGCAAAGGCGCCGCACGTGCGATCAGCCCCGGTCCGATTTCCACCTTGAGTGTGAGCGCTAGCCTCGATGCGAAGGTGGAGATGATCATTACCGAGTTGGCCGGCGCTTACGAAATTGCGCGCTGGGGCGCACCCGCGGCGACCATGACCAGCATCGACATTTATGGCGGCGGGCGGTTGTGGTGGCAGCAGGCGGAGGCCGATCTGAATGTGACCGCGGCGCTGGCCCTGCAATTGCCAAAGCACGCCTATGTCATCAGCGGCGGCAAGGCCGTCGCAAAGTCAGGCGATGAAGCCTGGGTCGATCCAATGGTCGGAATGCGCCTGCGCCATCAATTCACGCCGGGCCACGAAGTGACCGTGAGCGGCGATGTCGGAGGCTTCGGCGCCGGCAGCGAGTTTTCCTGGCAGGCGGTGGGCCTCTATCGCTTCGAGGTCCATCGCACTGCAACCGCGATCTGGTCGGGCCTCGTCGGCTATCGCGCGCTCTATGTCGATTATTCCAAGGGCGCAGGGACGACGCTCTATGCCTTCGACATGCTGCAGCACGGACCGGTCTTCGGCCTGAGCCTGCGGTTCTGATCTGCGATCCCTTCTCGTCCCGAGGAGCGCGAAGGCGCAACCGCGCGCGGCTATCCGCGCCGCGCCTTCTCGATCGCGGCGACGTCGATTTTTGTCATCGTCATCATCGCCTCGAATGCGCGTCTCGCCTCATCGCCGCCGGCGGCCAGGGCATCGGTCAGGACGCGCGGGGTGATCTGCCACGACAGGCCCCATTTGTCCTTGCACCAGCCGCACGCGCTTTCCTGACCGCCATTGCCGACGATCGCATTCCAGTAGCGGTCGGTCTCGGCCTGATCGTCGGTCGCGATCTGGAACGAAAAGGCTTCCGAGTGCTTGAACATCGGGCCGCCATTGAGCCCGATGCACGGAATGCCGAGTACGGTGAATTCCACCGTCAGCACGTCGCCCTTCTTGCCGCTGGGAAAATCGCTCGGCGCCCGGAAGATCGCGCCGACCTTGCTGTCCGGAAAGGTCGCAGCATAGAACGTGGCCGCCTCCTCGGCATCCTTGTCGAACCAAAGGCAGATGGTGTTCTTCGGGGTCATGCCTGGTGGCCTATTTGTTGAATTGTTGGGGCGTTCGCGGGTTGGCAGAATGTCATGAATGACGAATGCGGCCATTCCCTGACCCGCGAATGCCGGGGGAAAAGCCATTAACTTTGAAGCGCGCACGTGTAAGATGCCGGCCGGCCCAAGCGTTGGGAGCGCGTCGTGGCTGACGACTATATCGAGCGCAGGCTCGCCGCGATCTTCGCCGGCGATATCGCCGGTTACAGCCGGCTTATGAGCCTCGATGAGGAGGGCACGCTTCGCCAGCTCAAGGCCCATCGCAAGGAGCTGGTCGATCCAAAAATCGTCGAATATCGCGGACGCATCGTCAAGACGACGGGCGACGGCATGCTGGTCGAATTTGTCAGCGTTGTCGATGCAGTGCGTTGTGCCGTCGACATCTCACGCGGGATGATCGATCGCAACGCCAGCGTGCCGGCGGAGAGGCGCATCGAATTCCGTATCGGCATCAACGTCGGCGATATCATGAGCGATGAAAATGATATCTTCGGCGATGGCGTGAATGTCGCCGCGCGCCTTGAGGCGCTGGCCGAGCCAGGCGGCATACTCGTCTCGCGCGTCGTCTACGAACAGGTGCGCGACAAACTGAATTTCGGATTTGAGGATATGGGCGAGCAGGCCGTGAAGAATATTCCGCGGCCGATCGGCGTTCACCGCGTGTCGTTGCGTGAGCAGCCGCCCGTGCATCATGTCGTGTCGGTCGGAGCGCCCGCAAGGCCGGAGACCATCGACCGGCCCTCCATCGCGGTCCTGCCATTTGCGAATATGAGCGGCGACCCCGAACAGGAATATTTTGCCGACGGCATATCCGAGGACATCATCACCGGATTGTCGAAATTGCGCTGGTTCTTCGTCATCGCGCGCAATTCGTCATTTGCCTACAAGGGCAAGGCGGTAGATGTGAAGCGGGCCGCGCGGGAGCTCGGCGTGCGCTATATCCTGGAGGGAAGCGTTCGCAAGGGCGGCAACCGTGTTCGCATTACCGCCCAGCTGATCGACGCATCGACCGGCAATCACATCTGGGCGGATCGTTATGACGGCGAACTGACCGATGTGTTCGAGCTTCAGGACGACATCACAAAGAAGGTAGTCTCCGCGATCGAGCCGAAATTGCTCGAGGCGGAAGCCGTCCGCGCGCAATCCCGCTCGCCGCAGGATATCGGCGGCTGGGATATGGTGATGCAGGCCAATTCGGTGTTCTGGCGGATGACGCGGGCCGACGTCGAGGCCGCCATCGGCATCTTGCGCAACGCCGTCATGCGTTATCCCGACTACGCGCCGGCGCAAAGCATGCTGGCCTTTACGCTGTTGTTTCGCGCGATCCCGGTGGGGACCTATGGCAGCCGCGATGCCAAGGAGGCGCTTGAGCTCGCGTCGCGCGCAACCGAAATCGACGCGAACGACCCCTGGGCGCATCTGGCTTTGGGATGGGCCGCGCTGCAGATGCGCAATACCGAACTTGCGGTCGAGGAATATCAGCGCGCGCTCGACATCAATCCCAATTTTGCGGCGGCCCACGGTCATCTCGGTTCGGCGCTGGCGCTCGACGGGCAAAGCGATAGCGCAATCGGCCATCTGCAAGAGGCGATCAAGATGAGCCCGCACGACCCGCAGATGTTTTTCTTCAACACCAATCTTGCCATCGCCCATTTCCTCGCCGGCCGCTATGAAGATGCCATCGCGTTCGGCCGCAAGGCCGTGCAACAGCGTGCCGGATTTACCGGCGGCCATCGCATTTATGTGGCGGCGCTGGCGGAAGCGGGGCGGAGCGAGGAGGCAGCCCGTGCGCTCGCGGAGCTCAAGATGCTGCAGCCGGATATTTCACTCGCCTGGATCGAGGAGAACATTCCCTACAAGCGCGTACCCATGGCGAGGCTTGTGGTCGCCCTGCGCAAGGCGGGACTGGAATAGCGCATGACGGTTACTGGGCCTTTCTGAGCAAAAAGCTAGCGAAGCCCTGTCGCGATCACCCTCGTGCGGCTTTTGGATGGAGCAATGCGCTTCGCTTGTTGCACCCTACCACGCCAACAGTCCGTAGGCGTACGGCGCAATAGCGCAGGGCATTGCGCCGTCCTGCATTGCGCCGCGTTGCTATTGCGCCGCGTCCCTTACAACACCTTCCCCGGATTCAGAATCCCGTTCGGGTCGAGCGTTGCTTTCAGCTGACGCATCACCGCGAGCGCCACCGGGTCTTTCACCCGCGGCAACCAGTCGCGCTTGGCGATGCCGATGCCGTGCTCGGCCGAGATTGAGCCGCCGTATTTGGCAACGACCGCGAATACCGCGCGCTGGACATCCTCCTCGCGCGCCATGAACGCGTCCTTGTCCATGCCGATCGGCTGGGTGATGTTGTAATGGATGTTGCCGTCGCCGACATGGCCGAACGGCATCGGCCGCGCGCCGGGGACGATTGCGACCGCTGCGGCATTCGCCTCCTCAATGAAGGCCGGGATCGCGGCGATCGGCACCGACACATCGTGCTTGATCGAGCCGCCCTCGCGCTTCTGCACGTCACCCGCTTCCTCGCGGATGCGCCAGATGCCCTTGGCCTGTTCCAGCGTCTCGGCAATCATGCCGTCGACGATCAGCCCGCGCTCGACGCCCGCTTCGAAGATCGTCTCGACGATATCGCGCAATCCGCTCTCCGCCTGCGATGACAGCTCCATCAGCACGTACCAGGGATGCGGCTGTTGCAGCGGCTCGCGCGTGCCGGGGATGAAGCGCAGCGCGAGATCGACATTCATGCGCGTCATCAGTTCGAAACTCGTGACCTGGCTGCCGGCGCGCTCATAGGCGATGCCAAGGAGATCGACCGCGGCCTGCACGGAGGGCAGGCCGAACACGGCGAGTTCGACCGACCGCGGCCGCGGCACAAGGCGCAGCACCGCCGCGGTGATGATGCCCAGCGTGCCTTCGGCGCCAATGAACAGGTTCTTGAGGTCGTAGCCGGTATTGTCCTTCTTCAGCTTGTTGAGATTGTTGAGCACGCGCCCGTCCGCGAGCACGACCTCGAGCCCGAGCGCATGCGAGCGCGCAACACCATGTGCGATCGCTGCTGTGCCGCCGGCATTGGTCGAGAGATTGCCACCGATGGTGCAGGTGCCTTCCGAGGGCAGAAGCTGGGGATAGAGCCGGTCGGCCTGCGCCGCGGCCTCGCGCGCCTGCTGCAGCGTGACGCCGGCTTCGGCGGTGAGCGTGTTGGTCACCGGATCGACTTCTCGGATGCGCGTCATGCGGTTGAGCGAGAGGACGATCTCACCGTCGAGGGGCATCTGCGCGCCGACGAGGCCGGTATTGCCGCCTTGCGGCACGATCGCGGTGCGGGTTTCGCTGGCGAGTTTGAGGATTGCGGAGACCTGCGCGGTGGAGTCGGGCCGCAGGATCAACGGGGAGTTGCCCGGCCAACGCTCGCGCTGCTCGTGCAGATAGGCGGCCTGCACGTCGGGATCGGTGATCGCGTATTTCTCCCCGACGATTGCGGTGAACTTCGTGATCAGGTCTTTGTCAGGCTTGAGCATTGGCACTTCTGCGAGAATGAACGGAGGGAGTTACTTCGGCGCGGCGGCGCGGCGCAGGCGGTCGTTGATGGCTTCGCCCAGGCCTTGGTGAGGAATCCGCATCACTGCGATTTGGGGCGCGCGCAGACCATCCAGACGCCGCAGATGACCGAACAGATTCGCGGCCGCCTCGGCAAGATTGCCTTGTTCCGACAGATTGAGAACGGTCGCGGCGCCGGGCAGGGGCGTGCCGAACGCGAGCAGCACTTCGCCGGGTTCGACGCTCGTCGCATCGAGGCGGAGCCGCGTGCGCGGCGCGTAGTGGCTCGTCAGCATGCCCGGCGCGATCGGATTGTCCTCCGCACCGGCCGGAGCGTCCGACAGATCGCGACCGACCATCGCCGCGATCTGTGCGCGCGACAGACCACCCGGCCGCAGCAAGGTCGGCTGATCGATGCACGCCACCACGGTCGATTCGATGCCGACCGGCGTTGGGCCGCCATCCACGATCATGTCGATGCGGCCGTCGAGGTCATCCAGCACATGCGCGGCGGTGGTCGGCGACACATGACCCGAAACGTTGGCCGATGGCGCGACGACCGGCTTGCCGAAGGCGCGCAGGATCGCATGCGCCATGGCATGATCCGGCACCCGCACCGCGATCGTATCGAGCCCCGCGGTTGCAAGCTCGGAGACCTTGCAATCCGGCTTGCGCGGCAAAACCAGCGTCAGCGGCCCCGGCCAGAAGGCCGCCGCCAGCGTCTCGGCGTCCGCGTTGAAGACCGCGCAGTCCCGCGCCACCGCGATATCGGGCACATGCGCGATCAGCGGATTGAAGGCCGGACGGCCCTTGGCCTCGTAGAGGCGCGCGACCGCCTGTCCGTTGGTGGCGTCGGCCCCGAGCCCGTAGACGGTCTCGGTCGGAAACGCGACCAGCCCGCCGCGGCCCAGGCATTGCGCGGCGGCCTGCGCGGCACCGGGGGCGGCCTCGACCAGGCGTGTCTTCGTTGCAAGCAGCATGCGGGGGTCTTAACCGGTTTTGCCGGATTTTGCCTGCGCCGATCGCATGAGGATTAGGAAAAAATAGCTGCTTGCCTCGCCTTGCAGGGCGCGCGGGTCGCCGTTATAAGACCGGCCTTCCAAGTCGTCGGAGTGTAGCGCAGCCTGGTAGCGCACCTCGTTCGGGACGAGGGGGTCGCAGGCTCAAATCCTGCCACTCCGACCAATTTCCCGAGAAATCATCCCGATCCAACGGCAGAACACCGCCGATCAGAGCCAAAGCTCGGCGCTGGTCGCGCCGAGCGTCTGCGATGGTCTGCGATCGTCTGATCGGCCGCCGGGGCCGCGCTATTTCCCGGCGGCGAGCTTGGCCGATTCGGCGATGCGCTTGCGCTGCGCATCGATCTCGGCGGCGAATTCCGCAGCAGGTCCCGGACGCACCACCTGACCCATCGGGGTCAGCTTCTTGATGACGTCCGGATCGGAGGCGGCCTCGATCACATCGGCCGCGATGCGGTCACGCAGCTCCGGGGACATCTTCTTCGAGCCGAACAGGCCGACGAGGCCGTCGAGTGACAGCGAATCGAAGCCGGCTTCCTTCGCTGTCGGGATGTCGGGGAGCGCCGGCACGCGCTGCGTATTCATGACGGCCAGGACCTTGACCTTGCCGCTCGCAACCTGCGGGCGCATGATCGCATAAGCCGCGCCGTAGATCTGAATGCGGTTCTCGGCGAGATCGTTCAGCGCCTGTACGCCATCCTTGTACGGGATCTTGGGCACATCGATCTTGGCATCCTTCAGCCAGCCCGAGACAACGAAATCGACCGCGCCCGTGGTGCCGGCATAATTGAGCTGGCCAGGCTTTTCCTTCGCGAGCTTGACGAAGTCGGCGAGCGTGTTGACGCCGAGCGAGGCCGGCACGCCGATGGCGATGATGGTGTTGGTGGCGCGGGCGATCGGAACGAGATCATCCTGCTGATAGGGCAGCTTTTGATGCAGGAGCGGGTGCGCCGTGAAGGTCGAGGTCGGCGCCATCAGGAATGTGTGATCGTCATTGGCCGACACGAATGCATTGATCGCAACGATCGCGTCGCCACCGGGGCGGTTCTCGACAACGACCGGTTTGCCCCATTTTGCCGACAGCTTGTCGGCGAGAAGGCGCGTCGTGATGTCGACGCCGCTGCCGGGACCGAGCGGCAGGATCATGGTGACGTTGCGTTGCGGCCAGTCCTTGACGGGCGTTTGTGCGTTTGCGGCGGCGAGCGACGATACGACAAGGCCGGCGGCGGCAAGCAGACGGATCATGGCGGTTTCCTCAAAGGCTTCTGAACTTGCCTTTGTGGCTAACCGCTCAGCGCTGGTGCGTCAATGTGGCATGTTTTGCGCATCGCGAAAGCGAGCGCAAACCTTCACGTTCTCGGCGGTCTGCGCCGTTCGCTGAACCAGGGCCGATAGTCCGTCATCTTGGCGCGCTGGGCCTGCGGCGCACGCTTCCTGCAGGTCGCGAATTCCTCGCTGCCTTCCTTGGCGCCCCAGCGCAGTTCGACGCAATCGTTGACGTTGTAGGCCATTTCGAGATCGGTGACGCGGTCAATCACGTCCTTCAGCGACAGCGTCCATTGCGAACCGTCGGTGCGAGGATAGGAGAATTTGCGTGCGGACAGCTCCTGCGCCAGCACGGCCTGCAACTCCGCCTTGACCTGCGCGACATCCTTGTCGCGCGGCATGGCGTAGCGTTCGGGACGGCGCGCCACGCGGTCGGGGAAATTGCGCACCACATCCATTGCGATCAGGAGGCGCAGATCGCGTGACGGCGTCGCGAAGTCCTCCCATGCGCCGGTGGTCTCGAAGATCGCGGCGCCATCCGGCATCGACGCATCGCCCTTGCCGCTGAGCTGATACTTGCGCCCGTTTTCAACCGAGATCACGCGCGCCTTCACCTGCTCCTCGAGCGATGTGATCGCTTCCTTCATCGCGCGCAGCGGATCGAGCGGATTGGGCGACATGACGTCGTCCATCTTGTCGTAGAAGTCTTCGACAGAAAGCTTGGTCTGCTCGAGCGAGAAGTCCCCGTAATTCGGATTCTTGGAAATCTCGGCGACGGTGAGACGGCGCAGCGCGCCATTCTTGTCCCGGACGATCGGACGGAAGCGCTTGAAGCCGGGATCGCCGAGTGCCGGATCCTGCGCAAACAGGAAATTGCCGCGCCAGAAGCGCTTGCGCGACACGGTGCCGTCCGGCTGTGCGTCGACGGCGAGGAAGACGCCGGCATTGCCGCCGGTCTGCGGCACGCGCTTGGCGATGATCAGGAGATGGCCGTAAGGGTCGGCATAGACCGTGCCGGGGCGAAGATTATCTTCGGTCAGCGGCACGGTATAGAAATCCGAGCCCTCGTCCGCAGCGCGGGTGCGACCCGCGCCGGAGTGAACGCCGTCGGCGACGCTGTATTGCAGGTAATGGCCAAAGCCGAGTGCAAGCGATGTCGGCCGCGGTGGCCGAACCGGTGCTGCGGGCTTGGTGGCCGGCGCCGAAGCCGAAGGCGGAACGGCGAATCCGGGTGTCGGGCGCGCGGCTGCGGTCCTTTGCGTTGCGGACGATCCGGGCGCATTCGGCTTCGGTGCCGCAGCCTGCTGCTGCTTGAAGATGTCGAAGAGTCCGCCGGTCGGTTTTTGCTGGGACGCGCCTGACGCTTGCGCATCTTCTGCCGCGACGATGTCTTCCGGGGCCTCCGGCCGCGGCTCTTCCTTCTCGATATTCCACCACACCGGACAGCGCGGCGGCTTGCCGCCGCCACCGCGCGTGCATTTCGCGTAGCCATAGGGCAGGCCCATCTTGAAGGCGAAATAGGCGCGCAGGAAATAAGGGAGGTCCGCGCAATCGGGCCGGATATAGAGATTGATCGAGTCTTCGCGCAGGCCGAGATGATTGTGCAGCACGTTGCGCGCCGGGTCGCGCAGCACGACGTGCAGAGCCGGCCAGGAGGGCGACGCATCGAGCGGGGCTTCGAACAGCTTCTCGATCCAGGCCGAGTAGAGATTCTCGGTTTCACGATTCCAGCTGTTGCGGATCGGCCAGACGCTGGTCTTTGAGCCGGATGGCCGCGGCGGCTGCGTCGCGGCAACCGCAATCTCGCGGGTGACCGTGCGGCATTCCGCAGGGCCGTCGTCGCGGGTCAGCCTCGCCTGCCACTTGCCGGGCGCGGGAGAGGGGACTTCGGCCAGCCAGAAATAAGGCGGTCCGCCGCGGCGCTCGCGCGAGCTCGCCGCGACTTGTCCGTTCGGTGCGATCAGCGCGATTTCGCCCTGCGAGGCCTGCTCGGCGGCGAAGACGACGCGCAGCGGGGCGCCTTTCCACGGCGCCAGGGGCGAGGGAAGAACAGCGATTGAATCGTTGCAGGCGGACGTCTGAGCGCTGGCGGGGATCGCCCCGAACGTCAGGAAACACGCGGCTGCGACGGCCTGTGAGGTCGCCAGAAACCGGTACGGTCGTGCCATGGAATTGTCCCCCGGTCCCGTTTGTCCGCTATAGGAATGCTTTGGCGGAATCTTGGCAAGCCTTGCCTTTACGGCGGGTTCCGCATCGATGAGCGGGTCCAGCATGGGGTGCCGGCGTGACCGAGCCGGGCAAGGTTCTGCTTCGGGTCGAAGCCTGCGCCGTGTGCCGCACCGACATGCATGTCGTCGATGGAGAATTGCCCAACGCCAGGTTGCCGATCGTACCGGGCCACGATCGTCGGCATCGATGCCGGCGATTTGTCATGAATGCGCGTGCCGCCCCCATAACTTCTGGTAGGATTTCCGTCCGAGCATTGGCGGCTGAACCGGCTGGGCCTGGGGATGACACTGCGCTATCGGCTTGCGATCCTGATGCTGGCTGCGCTGGTGCCGCCGCTCGCGATTACGGCGTATAACACCCTGCGCTGGCAGTATTTCCTGGAACGGGAATCGCGTGAGGAGGCGCTCGCCGCGGCGCGGCTGGTCGCGGCCGAACTCGCGCAGATCGTCGAAGGCAGCCGTCAGTTGATGATCGCGATGGGCCGCCATCCGGCGGTTCCGGACAACGAGCCGGAATGCGTCGCTTATTTCAAATCGGTGATTGCCGGGCTGCCGACCTATCGCGAAGCCGCGGTGATCGATCCGGACGGCAAGTTCATCTGCTCGACGATCCCCATTCCCGCGACGCTCGATGTCCGCGACCGGCTGTATTTCGACGGCCCGCTCAAGACCGGCGAACTCACGATCGGAACGCTGGTTCAGGGGCGCGTCACGCGGTCGAGCTCGATCCACATCGCGATGCCGTTCCGCAAGGACGACGGTATCGGGCGTGGGGTGATCGTATTGATCCTCAATCCCGAGCGGGTGGCGCAGGACCTCTCGTCGCGGCCCTGGCGCACCAATCATCGCGTGACGGTGATGGATCGCGAAGGGAGCCTCGTCTTCACCATCCCGCAGAGTGGCGAACAGGACGCGCGCGCGATCGCCAAGGCGGTGTTTCCGGAGGCGCGGCGGTCCGCGGGCGGCGTCACGCAGGCGACGGACGCAAGCGGGCGATCGCAGATCGTCGGATTTGCATCGCTCTCGGAAGCGCCGAGCGGATTGCTCACCGCCGTCAGCATCGATCGCGACATCGCGCTCTCCGAGATCCGCGACACCGCCTGGCGCAGCATTTGGTGGGCGCTCATCGCGATCGTTCTCGCGGTCGCCGGCACGGTCTGGGTGGCGAACGAATTGATCCGCCGTCCGTTGAAGGAAATCGTCGCGGTCGCCAATCGCCGCGAGCGCGGCGAAACCGACGTGGAATTTCCACGGCTCGATCCGCGAAGCGATCTTGGACAACTGAGTTCGGCGCTGGCCCGCATGTCGGATTCGATCAACGCGCTGCTCGAACAGAAAACCTTTCTGCTGCGCGAGCTGCAGCACCGGGTCATGAACAGCCTGAATCTTTTGTCGAGCGTGCTCGACCTGCAGCGCAGGCATACTGCCGATCCCGACGCACGCGACCAGCTCGCCCGCGCGCGCGATCGCGTCATCTCGATCGGCAGCGTGTACCGGCAGCTTTACCAGGCGGACCATGCCGGCCGTGTGGAGTTCTCCGAATTCCTCAAGAAGCTCTGCGAGGACAGCCAGAATGCCTATGGCGGCTACCGCCACCGGATCGAGGTCGATGCCGCGCCGTTGCAGATCTCGGGCAGCAAGGCGGTGGCGCTCGCCGTGCTCACCCACGAGCTGATCACCAACGTTCTCAAGCATGCCTATGCAGCCGATGAGACGGGACCGATCTTCGTCAAGCTGAGAAAGGCCGTCAACGGTTCGCACGAATTGCGGTTTTCAGACCGCGGCAAGGGACTGCCACTCGATTTCGATCCCGCCAAGTCCAAGTCGCTCGGGTTCAAGGTGATTCTCGGCACCGCGCGTCAACTTGGCGGATCGGTCGAGATCGTGCGACTGGAAAAGGGCACCGAGTTCCTGATTACATTGCCGCCGAATATCGAGGATTAGCTTTGTCTTGCCAGGGGGGCCTGCGGCCGCCTGGCGCGGCCAGGCCCGGGGGCACCAGGCCGACGGCAAATGCCGCGCGAAGCCGCTTGTGTCCGGCCCGTCCGCCCGCGTAACGTTCTGCCCAAGTCGAAAACAAAACGACACCCCGCCATGCGGGAACCCCAGGGAGAACGTCCAGATGAAGATGCGCTTGTTGGCGTCCGCGGTTGTTGCAAGCCTTGCCGCGATCCCCAGCGTCCAGTCCGCCGAACTCAAGATGATGACCGGACCGCAAGGCGGCGTGTGGATTCCGCTTGGCGGTCAGCTCAAGGACATGTGGGAGAAGTCGGTCGGCGGGCTATCGGTGCAGGCTCTGCCGGGTGCCGGTATCGCCAATGTACGCGGCATCGAGGAAGGCAAGGCCGACGTCGGCTTCGGCAATTCGATCTCCACCGTCGATGCGATCGCCGGCAATCCGCCCTTCACCAAGAAGCACGGCAATGTCTGCAACGTCGCGACGCTCTATCCGCAATATTTCCAGGTGGTCACGCGAGCCGACGCCAACATCAATTCGGTGAAGGACCTGAAGGGCAAGGGCGTCACCACCCAGCAGCGCGGCAATACCGGCGAGGCGATCACCGCGCATATGCTGAAGGTGGCCGGCATGGGCTACAACGACGTGAAGATGAGCTTCGTGTCCTACACCGATTCCGTCACCCAGATGCAGGACGGACATGCGGTGGCCTTCACGCTCGGCACCACCATTCCTTCCGGCGCGGTGATGGATCTCGCCGCCGCGCGCGACATCAAGCTCCTCGACATGGCCGACATGTATGAGGACATGCGCAAGATCAATCCCGGCTACACGCTGGTGACGGTGCCGAAGGGCACCTATCCGAAACAGGACAAGGACGTGAAGGTGATCGGCTATGCGACGCATATCGTTGCGTCCTGCAAGCTGCCGGAAGACATGGTCTATCAGATGACCAAGGCGATGGCCTCGAACGTTTCGAACATGGCCGCGGTCAACAAGGCGATGACGGGCCTGACGCCGAAGCAGATGGCCGAGGATATCGGCGTGCCGTTCCATCCGGGCGCTGCGAAGTTTTACAAGGAAGCCGGGGTCGAGCTGAAGAAATAGGCCCGCCTGTCATGGAGCCGGCGGCACGGCTGCCGGCTTCGTGTGTCTGATGCTCACGGGGGAGAGCATTCGTGAAGCTTCAACTCACCCATCGCAACTTTGTGGGCTGGGCGCTGGTCGTCGTCGCGATCGCGATGGCGGCCTATCACATCTGGGCGATCGCATTCGGCGTGCCGGAGGCGGTGCTGTTCCGCGGCACGCACCTCCTGTTTGCGATCGTGCTGACCTTCTTGCTGTATCGCTGGACGATCGCGAAGGACGATGGTCCGAAATCCGACGATCAGCGGCGCGCTGACGACCGCCTGCCGACCCTGTTCGATTATGGCCTGATGGTCGCGGGCGCGATCCCGATCCTCTATCTCTTCATCAACTACGAATACATCGTCACCCGCATCTTCTACATTGACGATCTCACGTTCATGGACAAGGCCATGGGCGTGTTGATGGTACTGGTCGTGCTGGAGGCGACGCGCCGGGTGATCGGGCTTGCGCTGCCGATCACCGCGGTGGTGTTCCTGCTTTACGGCTTTGTGATCGCGCGGCTCGAGCCCGAGCGCTTGCTCGATCAGCTTTACATGACGACCGAGGGTGTCTTCGGCATTCCGCTTTCGGTCTCGGCCTCCTACGTTTTGATCTTCGTCCTGTTCGGCGCCTTCATGGAGCGCACCGGCACCGGCCAGCTTTTCATGGACTTCGCGATGGCGCTGACCGGCCATACCGCGGGCGGACCGGGCAAGGGGTCCGTGGTATCGTCGAGCCTGTTCGGCACGATCTCCGGCAGCGCAGTCGCCAATGTGATGGTGGACGGACCGATTTCCATTCCGCTGATGAAGCGCTCCGGTTTCCCGCCGCATTTCGCGGCCGGAGTCGAAGCCACCGCGTCGACCGGCGGCCAGATCATGCCGCCGATCATGGGCGCCGCCGCCTTCGTGATGGCCGAATTCCTGGCGGTATCCTACGGGCAGGTGGTGATCTGGGCGGTCATCCCCGCGATCCTTTATTACGTCGCGTGCTTTGCCGCGGTGCATTTCGAGGCAAAGCGGCGCGGACTCATGGGCCTGCCGCGCGCCGAATTGCCGAAGCTCGGCATCGTGATGCGCGAGCGCGGCCACCTTTTCATTCCGGTGGTCGGGATTCTTGTCGTCATGTATTCCGGCTACAGCGCGCCGCTCGCAGCTCTGGTCGGAACGGTCCTGTGTTTTCCGGTGGCGGCGCTTCGCAAATCGACCCGCGAATATGTCAACTGGCCGAATATGATCGCGGCCTTCGTCGATGGCGCGAAGAACGCGCTCGGCGTCGCGCTCGCCTGTGCCTGCGCCGGCATCGTGATCGGCGTGGTGACGCTGTCGGGCCTCGGCATCGTGTTCACGCAATTCGTCGTCGGGCTCGCGCAGGACCTTTTGATCCTCGCGCTGGTTCTGACCATGATCGCCGGCATCGTGCTCGGCATGGGCATGCCGACGACGCCGGCCTACATCATCATGACCGCGCTGCTGGTCCCTGCGATCATCAAGCTCGGCGTGATCCCGCCGGCGGCGCATATGTTCGCCTTCTATTTCGCGGTGCTCTCCGCGATCACGCCGCCGGTCGCGCTCGCGGTGTTTGCCGCGGCCGGCATCGCCAAGGCTGATCTCTGGAAGTCGGGCCTTGCGGCGGTGAAGATCGGCGCCGCGGGCTTCATCGTGCCCTACATGCTGATCTATGAGCCGGCGCTGCTGATGATCGGCTCATGGCCGCAAATCATCGGCGCCTTCGTCACGGCCACCTGCGGCATCCTGCTCTTTGCCGCGGGGCTGCACGGATATTTCCTGACGGCGGCCAATCACTGGCAGCGCGTGATGTTGATCGTGGGCGGGCTCTTGCTGATCGATCCCGGCCTCCTGACCGACATTGCGGGCGCCGTGGTTGCATGCATTGTGATTTTGGCTCAAC
>NZ_DATMRX010000089.1:0-2271 GCF_035565855.1 Pseudorhodoplanes sp. | reverse complement strand
CCTGTTGCAGGCGATGAACACCGGCCACGACGGCTCGATGGGCACGCTGCACGCCAACAGCCCGCGCGAAGCCCTATCGCGTATCGAATCCATGATTACGATGGGCGGCTATGCACTGCCGTCCCGCACCATCCGCGAAATGATCGTGGCCTCCGTCGATGTCGTGCTGCAGGCGGCGCGCCTGCGCGACGGCTCGCGCAAGATCACCCACATCACCGAGGTGCTCGGCATGGAAGGCGACGTCATCATCACGCAGGACCTGTTCGTCTACGACATCACCGGCGAGGACGCTCACGGCAATATCATCGGCCGGCATCGCTCCACCGGAATCGGCCGGCCCAAGTTCTGGGATCGGGCGCGTTATTACGGCGAGGAGAACCGGCTTGCCGCGGCGTTGGACGCCTCGGAAGTCGTCGGGCTGGAGGGGCGATGAGGCTCGATCCGCCATGACGATACAGACGCTCGCCGTCTTCTGCATGGTTTCGGTCGCCATCGGCGGCCTCGCCTGGGTGTTCATCTATCCGCTGATGTCCGGCGAGCGCCAAGCCGAGCAGCGGCGCGCCAGCGTGGCGCGCATCGAGCCGGTCGCGCGCGTCAGCCGGCAGCAGCAGCGCTCCCGCCGCGAACAGGTCGAGGAAACGCTGAAAGAGCTCGACATCAGGGCGCGCAAGTCGAAGAGCCTGCCGCTGCAGATGAAGATCGACCAGGCCGGCTTGTCCTGGTCGAAGCAGAAATTCATCGTGGTTTCCTGCGGGCTGGGTTTGGCGGTCCTCGTGCTGGCGTTCGTTTTCGGCCTGGGTCTGCTGCCGGGGCTTGCCTTTGCCTTTGCCGCCGGCGCGGGTGCGCCGTTGTGGATGCTGACCTATCTCAGGAAGCGCCGTGAAAAGAAGTTTCTCGAAAGCTTCCCGGACGCGGTGGACGTTGTCGTGCGCGGCATCAAGGCGGGTTTGCCGCTGATCGACAGCCTTCGCATCATTGCGATGGAATCGCAGGAGCCGCTTAAAGGCGAGTTCCGCTCGGTCATCGAGACGCAGGCCATCGGCATGCCGTTGGGCGATGCCTGCATCAAGCTCTACGAGCGCATGCCGCTCCCCGAGGTCAACTTCTTCAGCATCGTCATCGCCATCCAGCAGAAATCGGGCGGCAATCTCGCCGAGGCTCTCGGCAATCTTTCGCGCGTCTTGCGCGATCGCAAGAAGATGCGCGCCAAGATCCAGGCGATGTCGATGGAGGCCAAGGCCTCCGCGACGATCATCGGCGCGTTGCCCGTGATCGTTGCATTCCTCGTTTTTGTCACCAGCCCGAAATACATCGAGTTGCTTTGGACGGAGGAGCTGGGCCGCATGATGCTGGCGGGATGCGCCGTGTGGATGAGCACGGGCGTCTTCGTGATGAAGAAAATGATCAACTTCGACTTCTGAGCCGGCCATGCTCGATCTTTTTCTCGACAAGCTGCATGACACCACGTTCGTGGCGATGCTGCTGGCCAGCATCGCCGCCGCCGCCACGGTGCTGACGCTCGCGATGCCGCTCATGTCGCCGGATACTCTCGGCAAACGCATGAAGTCTGTGGCGCTGGAGCGCGAGAAAATCCGCCAGCGCGAACGCGAACGGCTGGCGCGCGGCGAAAGGCAGCGTGTCGCGCTGCGGCCGACGCCCAAGCAATACATGCAACGGGTCGTCGAACAGCTCAACCTGACCAAGTGGCTGGCGCAGGAGGAAGCCCGCGCCAAGCTGGTTCAGGCGGGCTTCCGCGGCCAGGCACCCTACGTCGCCTTCCTGTTCTTCCGCATGATGACGCCGCTTGTCCTGTTCCTGTTTGCGCTGTTCTATCTGTTTGTCGTCGTGCGCCTGGAATTGCCGGCGACGATCAAGATCGTCATCTGCCTGGCCGCTGCTTATCTCGGCATGCAGGTGCCGTATCTGTTCCTCAAGAATCAGATTGCCAAGCGGCAGCTTTCGATCCGCCGCGCGTTCCCCGATGCGTTAGACCTGCTATTGATCTGCGTCGAATCCGGCATGTCGATCGAAGCCGCGTTTCGCAAGGTCAGCGCGGAAATCGGTTCGCAGTCGGTCGCGCTTGCCGAGGAGCTGACGCTGACCACGGCTGAGCTGTCCTATCTGCAGGAGCGCCGGCAGGCCTACGAGAACCTGGCGATACGCACCAACATCGACGGGATAAAGTCGGTTTGCACGGCGTTGCAACAGGCCGAGCGCTACGGCACGCCGCTTGCGCAGACGCTGCGGGTGATGGCGCAGGAAAACCGCGAC
>NZ_DATMRX010000088.1:0-11408 GCF_035565855.1 Pseudorhodoplanes sp. | reverse complement strand
GATCCCAAGCCCGGTCCCGGCCAGGTGCTGGTGCGCATGCGCGCCGCCTCGCTGAACTTTCGCGACCTGCTGACGCTCGACGGCAAGTACGGGGGAATGCAGAAGCGCGAGAACCTGATCCTCCTTTCGGACGGCGCCGGTGAAATCGCCGAGGTTGGCGCCGGGGTGCGGGAATGGAAAGTCGGCGACCGCGTGGTCGGCTGCTTTTTTCCGTTCTGGCAGGATGGTCAGCCGCAGGACTTTCTCCTGCGCGATGCCCCCGGCGGCCTCGCCGATGGCGTTGCCTCGGAGTTTCGTGTCTTCAATGCCGACGCGATCCTCGCAATTCCGCAAAATCTCAGCTTCGTCGAGGCCGCCACCTTACCTTGCGCCGCGATTACCGCGTGGAGCGCGGTGCGCGTCGCGCACAAGACCGGCCCGGAGCATGTCGTGTTGACGCAGGGCACCGGCGGCGTGTCGTTGTTCGCGCTGCAATTCGCCAAGGCGGCCGGCGCGACCGTGATTGCGACGTCGTCGAGCGAGGCCAAGCTTCAGCGGCTGAAAGCGCTCGGCGCGGATCACGTGATCAATTATCGGGACGATGCCGAGTGGGGCAAGACTGCCCGCAAGCTGACGAATGGCCGCGGCGTCGATCTCGTCGTCGAGGTCGGTGGGGCGGGGACCATCAAGCAGTCGATCCGCGCCTCGAAGCTTGGCGGTACGGTTGCCGTAATCGGTGTGGTGGCGGGACCATCGCTGGATTTCCCGCTGCCGCTGATCACCATGAATATGCTCAATGTCGTGGGTGTCGCGCTGGGCAACCGGCGGCAATTTGCCGACATGCTGCGTGCCATCGGTCAGCATGGCATCAAGCCGGTGGTCGACCGCACCTTTCCGCTTGAGCAGCTCCCAGAGGCATTGACGTGGTTGCAGGGTGGCAATCACGTCGGCAAGGTCTGTATCGAGATCAACTGAGCGCGCGGAATGGCGGAGCAAAATCCCGACCGCATGCGTGTCCGCGCGTTTCTGGCCGGCGCAGGAACGCCGCTGGCCTTCGACTCCTCACCGCTTCTCGCCGCGCTCGGCACCAGTATCGTGGCGGCCACGACCGGCCGCATCACGCTTCAGTTCGAGCCGTCGTCGCTGTTCCTGCAGGGCGCCAGCGTCGTGCAAGGTGGTGCAGTCTCCGCGATGCTCGATTACGCGATGGCCGCGGCGATCATGACGGCGCTGGACGACAGCATCCATTTCGCCACCGCCGGGCTTACGGTCTCGTTTCTCGCGATGGTGAAGCCGGGAGTTCTGATCGCCGAGGGCGAGGTCGACCGGCTTGGCCGGCGGAACGGTTTTGCGCGCGCGCATCTGCGGGCCAAGGCGAATGACGCGATTCTGGCGACGGCATCGTCCGTGCTGACGCTGATCCCGCCGCGAAGCAGCGAGTGACGCGGTCCGCAATCCGCGACACAATCGACCGCGCGCGCTGATCGGCGTCGATTGCATTTGACGGCGTAACCTGCGGCGCTAGACTCCATTGTAAGGAAAGACGTTCCGATAAACGGAACCGCGATTGTCATGCACAAAGCAGGCAATCGCACCATCAGGGAGGTTATTGATGCGATCGATCACCCGCATTGCGCAAACATTGGTCTGCGTTGCAATTGCCGGAAGCGTTGCGACCGCCGCATTGGCACAGACGCCGAAACGTGGCGGCGTATTGCGGCATGTCATCGAAGGCGAGCCGACGAGCTTCGATTGTCACGCCTCGGCGACATCGTTCGCGCTGCAGGTGCTCGGGCCGCATTATTCGACATTGCTCAAATACGATCCGAACGATTTCTCCAAGATCATCGGCGACCTCGCCGAGTCATGGACCGTGGCGCCGGATCGCCTGAGCTATACCTTCAAGCTGAAGCCCGGCGTCAAATTCCATGACGGCAGCGACTTGTCATCGGCCGACATCAAGGCGACCTTCGATCGCATACGCAATCCGCCGGAGGGCGTCACGTCCGCACGCAAGGGGCAGTTCTCGAGCATCGATTCGATCGAGACGCCATCGGCCGATACCGTCGTGTTCAAGCTGAAGCACGTGAATCCGGGCGCGGTCTTCATGTTCGCCAATCCCTGGAACTGCGTCTATTCGGCGAAGAAGCTGGCCGAAAACCAGAAGTTCTATGAAACGAATGTCATGGGCACTGGCCCATTCGTGTTCGAAGAATACGTCAAGGGATCGCACTGGACCGCCAAGCGCTTCGACAATTATCACCAGAAGGGTAAGCCGTATCTCGATGGCATCCGCGCCTTCTTCATCAACGGCCCCGGTGTCATCAACGCGCTCGCCGGCGGTCAGGTCGACGCGCTGCTGTTCCAGGTTGCGCCGCCCGACCGGGCGCGTCTGAAGAGCCTGCGCGGTGATGCTGTGGTGTTCCACGAGAACTCCTTCAACATCACGAATTTCCTCACCGTGAACGTGAAGAAGCCGCCGTTCAACGATCCGCGGGTGCGCAAGGCGCTCAGTCTCGCAATCGACCGCTGGGGCGGAATCCCCAGTCTGTCGAAGCTCGCCACCCTCGAATTCCCGACCGTTTTCGTGCCGGCGGCGAGTCCCGTGGCCTACTCCAAGGAAGAGATGGCGAAGCTCCCCGGTTACAGCACGGACATGGACAAGCAGCGTGCGGAAGCCAAGAAGCTTCTCGCGGAGGCCGGGGTGCCGAAGTTGAAGCTGACGCTGCTGAACCGCAACGTCCGGCTGCCCTGGCAGCCGCTCGGCATCTACATCATGGACCAGTGGCGCCAGATCGGCATCGAGGTCGATCAGATCTCGGCCGAGACACCGCCTTACTTCGCGGCGCTGACCAGCGGCAATTACGACGTCGCCATCGACTTCAACAATACCGTGAGCGTCGATCCGAACGAAGTGCTGGTGAAGTTCATCCCCGGCAGTCCGAACAACTATTCCGGCGCCGACGACAAGACGCTGGTCGAGCTGTTCAACAAGCAGGCGGACATCACCGATCCGGCCGAGCGCAAGAAGGTCGTGCGGGAGTTCCTCGAGCGGCTGGTGGAGCAGGGCTACAACATCCCGCTGTTTGGCAACAACCGCGCGACGGCGGCGGTGAAGGAGTTCAAGGGCTGGAAGCTTGCACCGACGACCGTGCTCAATCTCGACATGTCGGACGTGTGGTTCGACAGGTAACGAGCAAGATGCTTCAGGCGGGGCCGCAGGGCCCCGCCTTTTTATTTGGGTCAGGCTATGAGCATTGCCGAAGCTGATTTCATCGTCATCGGCGCAGGCTCGGCGGGCTGTGTCGTCGCCGCGCGGCTGTCGGAAGACGGCTACCGCGTGCTTTTGCTGGAAGCAGGGCCGACCGACTGGCGGCCGATGATCCATATCCCGGGAGGAATGGTGACGCTGCTGCGGCATCCGGTGGTGAACTGGAATTACACTGCGGCGCCGGAGCCTGGCATCGGCAACCGTTCCCTCTTCTGGCCCCGCGGCAAGGTGCTGGGCGGATCGAGCGCCATCAACGGCATGCTATATCTGCGCGGCCATCCCGCCGATTATGACGGTTGGGCGCAGATGGGTTGCACCGGCTGGAGCGCGGCCGATGTGCTGCCGTTCTTCCGCAAGTCGGAGCGGCGGATCGGCGGCGAGGACGAATATCGCGGCCGCGATGGCGAGATGGCGGTCGAGGACTATCGCACCATCCTTCCGCTCACCCATCGCTTCGTGAAAGCCGCGGTGCAGGCTGGCGTGCCATTCACGCCCGATCACAACGGATCGCAGCCGGAAGGCGTCGGCTATTCGCAGATGAGCCGCAACCGGCGCATCCGCCAATCCACGGCGCGTGCCTTCCTGCGGCCCGCGCGGCGGCGTCCCAACCTGCATGTCGAGACTGCTGCCCTGGCGCGGCGCATCCTGTTCGACGGGAAGTGTGCTGTGGGCGTCGAGTATGAGCGCGGCGGCGCGGTGCATCAGGTGCGGGCGAAGCGCGAAGTCATCCTGTGCGGCGGCGCCGTCAATTCGCCGCAGCTCCTGCAATTGTCCGGCATTGGCCCCGCCGCGCATCTGCAGGCGATCGGCGTGCCGGTGGTGCACGATCTTCCCGGCGTCGGCTCGAACCTGATCGATCACCTTGCGGCGTTGCTGGCGTATCGCGTGAAGGGGGAAGTTTCGGTCAACCAACTGCGCCGCGGCGCGCTGCTGCTCCGGGAGATCGCGCGCTGGTGCCTGTCCGGGACGGGTGCGCTGACCTTCGGCGTTTCGACCGCGAGCGTATTCGCGCGCATGCGTGAGGGCCGGATCAGTCCGGACCTGCAGATCCTGTTCACGCCGGGGAGTTACGATCGCAGCCGCTTCGGCGAACTGGAGCGTGAACCCGGCATGACCGCGGCCGTGTGCGCGGTGAACCCGGAAAGCCGGGGCACCATCATGGCCATCTCACCTGATCCGAAGCGTCCACCGGAGATCCGGCCGAATTATTTTTCGGCTCCGGAAGATATGGAGGTGACGCTCGCCGGCATCCGCCTCGCGCGTCGCATTTTCGCGCAGCCGGCCATTGCCGATGCGGTGGCGGCGGAAACCGTGCCCGGACTGGAGGCACAGGACGATTCGGCGCTGACGGAGTTCGCGCGCATGCACACGTCCACGGTCTTTCATCCGGTCGGAACGTGCCGGATGGGCATCGATCCGCAGGCGGTGGTCGATCCGCGCCTGCGTGTGCACGGCATCGGAGGCCTTCGCGTGATCGATGCCTCGATCATGCCGAGGATCACGACCGGCAACACCAATGCGCCGACGATCATGATCGGCGAGAAGGGTGCTGCGATGATCCGCGAGGATGCGAGGGTGTCGGTATCCTAGGACTTGAATTTCGGGTCGAGCCAGTCGCGCAGGGCGTCGCCCAGCAAATTGAATGCGAAGACCGCGAGGCTGATGGCGAGACCCGGGAAGATCACGATCCACGGTGCTTCCTCGAAGAAGTCCGAGGCACTGCCCGACAGCATCAGGCCCCAGGCCGGCACCGGCTCGGCGACGCCGAGGCCAAGGAACGATAGAACGGCCTCCAGCAGGATCGCCTGCGCGATATACGCCGTCAGCATGATGAGATACGGCGCCATCAGGTTCGGGATCATGTGCCGCAGCACGATGCGCGTATTGGAATAGCCGGCAATCCGGGCCGCATCGACATAGGGCAGATTGCGGATCACGAGCGCTGAGGATCGGATCACGCGCGCGACCTGCGGGATGATCGGGATGGCGATCGCCAGGATCAGGTTGATATCGATCCCGAAGACCAGCCAGCGGCCGAGCACGGCGACCACCACGAGTGCGAGCACGATCAGCGGAAAGGACAGCATCAGGTCGATGCAGCGCTGGATCGCGTTGTCGATCTTCCCGCCGAAATAGGCCGAGGCCGCGCCGATGATCGCGCCGATGGTACAGCCGACAAACGCCGATGACAGGCCGATGATCAGGGCGGTGCGGGCGCCGTAGATGATGCGCGAGAGGATGTCGCGGCCAAACGGGTCGGTGCCGAGCAGATGCTTCCAGCTTGGCGGTTGCAGCATGCTGGCGAGATTGTTCCGCACCGGGTCATAAGGCGCGATGTATTCCGCAAAGACGCCCGCGAACATCATCACCAGCAGCACCAGCAAGGCGACCATGCCGGCCGGCTGCTTGATGCAGAAATCGACAACAGGATTGCGCAGCCAGGACGAACGCTTTGCGGGACGGAGCGTGGTGTCGGTCATGGCGTCCTCACTGGTACCGGACGCGCGGATCGAGCGCCGCATAGACGAGGTCGATCACGAGATTGGTGACGATATAGAAGGTCGCGAACAGCATGACCATGCCCTGGATCAGGGTGAAGTCGTGCCGCGCCACGCTCTGCACGAACAGCTTGCCGAGACCGTTCAGGCTGAACACCTGCTCGGTGACGACAAGGCCGCCGAGGAGGAATGCGAATTCCAGACCGATTACGGTGACCGCTGGGAGAAGTGCGTTGCGCAGCGCGTGTCGGCGCACGATGACGGACTCGATCACCCCCTTGGCGCGTGCGGTCCGGATGTAGTCCTCGCCCAGCACCTCGAGAAGGGACGAACGCACGATCCGGGTCAGCACCGCCGCGAAGCGATAGCCGACGGCGAGGGCAGGCCAGATCAGTTGCCAGAGATTGGCTGCGGGGTTCTGCCAGATCGGGGTGAAAGTCAGCGGAGGTAGCGTGCCGATGCTCCATAACATGGCGAGGATGATGAGCATGCCGAGCCAGAAGCTCGGGACAGCAAGCCCTGCCACCGCGAAGACGCGCACCGCGGTGTCGATCCAGGTGCCGCGATGAAGCGCCGCCAATGTGCCAAGCGGGATTGCGATGAAGCAACCGATCAGCGTCGCCATCAGCGCAATCTGGAACGTGATTTCGAAACGCGCGCCGACTTCCTCGATCACCGGGCGACCGGTCCACATCGAATTGCCGAGATCGAGCCGCGCGAGCCCTTTCATCCAGTCGACGAATTGCTCGGAGCGTGGCTTGTCGAGACCGAGGCGCGCCCGCTCGCGCTCGATGACATCGGCGGTCACCGTCGTGCCGTCGCCGCGAAGTTTCGCTTCGACGATGTCGCCCGGAAGCACGCGGAGCACGAAGAAGGTGATGACCGCGACGCCGATCAGCGTCGGGATCGCCAGCAGCAGGCGGTTGGCGACGTAGCGAAACATGCGCGCAACTCCCTGTTCAGACCTTGATGCAGGCCACGGTGTGGCCGGGACGGATCTCACGTAAAGCGGGGATGTCCGCACGGCATTCGGCGGTGGCGATCGGACATCGGGTGTGGAACACGCAGCCCGTGGGCGGCGCGAGGGGGCTTGGCAATTCGCCCTTGATGAGCCGCGGCGCGCGCTCCTTTTCGACCTTCGGGTCGGGGATCGGTGCCGCGTCCAGCAGCAGCTTTGTGTAGGGATGCAGCGGGCGCTCGCAGAGTTCGTCGCGGTCGGCCGTTTCCATGACACGACCGAGATACATCACGACGATGCGCGAGGAAATGTGCCGGACCACGGCGAGATCATGCGCGATAAAGAGATAGGAGAGGCCGCGCTTTCGCTGCAGCGATTCCAGGAGATTGACGATCTGCCCCTGGATCGAGACGTCGAGTGCGGACACCGCCTCGTCGCACACGATGAATTCCGGTTCGATCGCGAGCGCCCGCGCGATGCCGACGCGCTGGCGCTGTCCGCCGGAGAGCTGATGCGGATAGCGCTCCGCGGTTTCGGGCCGCAGGCCGACTTCGCTGAGCAGACTTGTGACCCGTTCCCGCGCCGCGGCGTCGCTCGACGAAATCCCGTAGACTTTCAGGGGTTCGGCGATGATTTGCCCGGTCGTCATCCGCGGATTGAGCGAGGAATAGGGGTCCTGGAACACGGCCTGGATCTTTCGCCGCATCGCCTTCAGTTCGGCGCGGCTCATGTCCGCGAGGTTACGGCCTCCGAATTCAATCGAACCCATGGTCGGGTTCTCCAGCCGCAGGATCAGTCGCCCGACCGTGCTCTTGCCGCATCCGGATTCGCCGACGAGACCGAGCGTCTCGCCCGGACCGACCGCGAAGCTGACATCCTCTACGGCACGCACCTGGTGGGTGCGCGCGAGAAGTCCGGTCTTGACCGGGAAATGCTTGGTCAGGCCGCGAACCGAGATGACAGGCTGTTGTGTCTCCTCGGGCGTGTTGCTCCATGTCGCAGCATCGGCCCTTTTCCAGGCGAGCTTCCCCGCTGCGATGTCCTGCACGCGAATGCAGGCCGAGAGTCCTCCGGTGTCAGTCGGGGCAAGCGGTGGCGGCGTATCGCAGGCCGGCAAATGGAAGGGGCAGCGCGGCGCGAAGCGGCATCCGGGCAATTGATCGGCGGCGGAGGGCGGCAGGCCTTCGATCGTTTCGAGCTGTCCGGTGCGCGGGCGGTCGAGACGCGGCACCGAACGTAGCAGGCCCATCGTGTAGGGATGGCGCGGGCGATGAAACATCGCGTCCGCATCGCCTTGTTCGACCACGCGGCCGGAATACATCACCACCACACGATGCGCATACCGGGCCACGATCCCGAGATTGTGCGTGATGATGATCAGCGCGATGCCGAGATCGCGCGACAGCGATTTCATCAGTTCAAGGATCTGCGCCTGGATCGTGACGTCGAGCGCCGTCGTCGGTTCGTCGGCGATGATCAGCTTGGGATTGCAGGCCAGTCCGATTGCGATCATGACGCGCTGTCGCATGCCGCC
The DNA here is from genome assembly GCF_035565855.1 of Pseudorhodoplanes sp. Classification (GTDB taxonomy): domain Bacteria; phylum Pseudomonadota; class Alphaproteobacteria; order Rhizobiales; family Xanthobacteraceae; genus Pseudorhodoplanes. Next base: position 3,168 of record NZ_DATMRX010000088.1, on the reverse strand, counting down.
GGAGAACTGATGCGGATATTGCTTCAGGCGCTGCTCAGGATCGGAAATGCCGACCAGCCTCAGCAATTCGGCGGCGCGCTCATTGGCTTGCTGCGCGGTCATTCCGAGATGGAATTGCAGCGGCTCGATGATCTGCACCCCGATCGGCAGGACCGGATTGAGAGAGGTCATCGGCTCCTGAAAGATCATCGCGATTTCGCGCCCGCGCACGTCGCGCATCTGCTCTTCGGGCAGCGCAAGGAGGTCGCGCCCCTCGAACATGATGCGCCCGCGCGGGATCCGTCCGGTGCGGGGCAACAGTCGCATGATGGAATGGGCGGAGACCGATTTGCCGGAGCCGGATTCACCGACCAGTGCGACAATCTCGCCGGGGCTGACCTGCAGGCTGAAGCCTTCGACCGCGCGCACCGTCACGATATCGGTCGCGAAGTTGACGTGAAGGTCGTCGACGCTCAGGAGCGGTTGAGCGGACGCCGCAGACGCAGGCCCACGTTCGCCGGCCACGACTGCCTCGCCGATCGTCGGCGAGCCGAGTGCGTCCCGGGCGACCGCGGCGGCAGGTGTGTGCCGACGCTCAGTCATTTCCTCCCATCCGGTGTCATTCCTTCTAGCGGAATGCTCTTCCACTCAGTAGGATAGAGGCCGATGGCGGGTCTGACAAGCGACGACCGGCTTTCAGCGTGCACCAAAAAGGACAGCAAAGTGTCGGAAGAAGCAACCAGCACGGTGGTCCGCGTTGTGCGCCTCTTGCAATGCGTCGCCGAGATGGGCGGAGAGATTTCGGTCAAGGAATTTGCGCAGCGCCTGTCCCTGCCGCCGAGCACCGTACATCGCCTGCTCAAGCTTCTGATGACGCAAGGGTTGATCGAGCAGCGCGCCACCACGCAGCGCTATCGCGCGGGGCGCGAATTGTTCCGCATTTCCTCGCTCATCACGCGACAGATCGATCTCGATGAGATCGCGCGGCCGATCCTCGAGGCTCTGCGCGATGCCTGCCACGAGACCTGCTATTTCGCGATGTATCTGCCGGCCTCGCGCCGCTTCGTTGGAACTGTGGTGGCGCGCTCGCCACATCCGCTTGGCTATCACTTCGAACCGTTGATGGAACAGAAGGTGGCCTGGGGCGCAGTCGGGCGGTGCATGCTGGCATATCTGCCGGACGACGTGGTCGCGAAGGCGGTCGCCGAAGCAGGGCCGTCGCCGGCCGGCAATCCGCCGCCGACACTGAAGGATATGCGCGCGGCGCTGCAGGACATCCGCGAGCGCGGTTATGCCTCGGCAGAAGGAGAGATTTTCCCGGAGGCGATCGGCTTTGCGCGAGTCGTGTTCGATGCCGACGGCAACGTAATGGGATCACTCGGCATCACCATGCCGATGATGCGTTACAAGCCGGCGATGCACAAGCAGCTGGCCAACCTGGTGATCGGCAAGGCCAACGAACTGAGCAAGGCGCTGGGCTATTACGAGCCGGCTGACGAAACAGCCTCCGCAGCGACGCCGGCACGGAGGGCGCGACGATGAGCGACGCATTCCGGCTGATCGACGAGGGCCCGGTCCTGGTGCTCGAAATCGACCGCCCGCAGACGAAGAACAGCCTCAAACTGACCGAGATGGAAGCCCTCGGCGAAATGCTCGCGAGCGAGCGCGTGCGGGATGCGCGCTGTCTGGTGATCCGCGGGGCGGGCGACAGCTTCTGTTCCGGCCGCGATGTGCGCGAGATCAATCCGGAAGGCGAAGATGCGCACGAGATTCTGCTCAATCGGATCGGGCCCATCCTGCAACGGCTTTATGCGCTTCCAGCCCCGACACTATCGGCGGTGCGCGGCCCTGCGCTTGGTTTTGGCCTTGGGCTGGCGCTCGCGTGCGACATGACCATTGCATCGGACGATGCGATCTTCGGCAGTCCGTTCCGGCGCATCGGCGCGGTTCTCGATTCGGGCGGGCATTATTTCTTTCAACACAGGCTCGGACGGCATCGTGCAGCCGAACTGGTTTTCACCGGGCGAATGCTGAGTGGACGCGAGGCCGCCGCGATCGGACTGATCAACGAGGCGGTGCCGGCGGACAAATTGTCCGAGCGGACGGCCGAACTGGCCAACCTGATCGCAAGCGGCCCGACCGCGGCTTTCCGCGCGACCAAGGACATCCTGTCCGAGGATCGCAGCTTCAATGACGTGCTGGCGCTGGAAGCGCGCTACCAGAAGGAAGTGACGCGGGGGCCCGACGGGCAGGAGGGGCTTGCGGCGTTTCGCGAGCGAAGAAAGCCGGTGTTCAGGGGCAGGTAAAGGGCGCGGCAAGCACTACGACGTCGCGCTCTCCTCCCAGAACGTATCGAAATATTTGTACATGTTGGTGAAATCGACGTCGCGGCCGAGCATCCTCTCCGCGTCCGAAAGCCAGTCCGTCAGGTCCTGCGGCAGCGGCGCCGAATAGCCGACATGCCGTGCGGTCTCGGCCATCACCCGCGCATCCTTTGCCATCAGCCACATCTTGAAATTCGCGGCGAACTTGCCGGAGGTGACCTGCTGCTTCAGCACGAACTCGGTCGCGGCGTTGCGGCCGTAGGACGCGTTGATGATGTCCACCATCTGCTCCGGGTCGAGCCCGTATTTCTTCCCGACCAGGAGACCTTGCAGCGCCGAAACCAGATTGAGCGCGGCAACATAATTGTTGATGGTTTTCATCGCATGGCCGGCGCCAAGCGGCCCGGTATGGAAGATCGACTTGCCCATTGCGTGCAGGATCTTGTCCGCACGGTGTGCGAGCGCGGCATCGCCGCCGACCATCAGAGTCAGCGTGCCCTCATCGGCGCCCTTCTGCGCGCCCGAGACGGGGGAATCGATCAGCCCGATGCCGCGTTGCGCCAGCTCCTTGCCGAGCGCAATCGTATCGGGCGGCGATGACGACGAGCAGTCGATCACCAGCGTGCCTTCTTTCGCCGCCGCGATGGGGGCGTCCCCGCCGAACAGGGCGGCGCGCACCACCTTGCCATCGCCCAGCATCGTCACGATGGCGTCCTGGTTCTCGCAGGCTTCACGCGGAGTAGAAACGGCCTTCGCGCCGCTGCGGCTCTCGAAGTTTGCGCGCGCTTCTGCCGACGGATCGAATGCGGATACGGTGAAGCCCGCCTTCACGAGATTGACCGCCATGCCGCAACCCATGGCGCCC
>NZ_DATMRX010000087.1:0-5323 GCF_035565855.1 Pseudorhodoplanes sp. | reverse complement strand
AGGATGAATGTTGCCGGCAGGCCGCGCCTTCGCCACGCGATCGCCACGCTGACGCTGCTGGCTGTCCTCCCCTTGGCTGCGGCAATATCGGCCACACCCGCCCATGCCGACTTTCGCGTCTGCAACGCGACCCAGAGCCTGATCGGCGTGTCGATCGGCTATCGCGCCAAGGCGGGCTGGATTACGGAGGGCTGGTGGCATGTCGAAGGTTCGACCTGCAAGACGTTGATCGAAGGCCCCTTGTCGTCGCGCTACTACTATCTCTACGCGGAAGACGCCGAGCGCGGCGGGCGCTGGGATGGCCCGATCAGCATGTGCGTGGCGGACAAGCAATTCAAGATCGCCGGTGTCTCCGACTGCTTCGCGCGCGGTTTCCAGCGCGCGGGGTTTCAGGAATACGACACGGGCGAGCAGGCAAGCTGGATGGTGCAGCTCACCGACCAACCGGGAACGAATGGCGCCGCCGCAGTCACGGGAGCAGGATCTCAATGAGACGCAGCCGCAAGGTCAAGATCCTCGCCACCCTCGGGCCCGCCTCGTCGGACGAGGCGATGATCCGCAAGCTCTTCGAAGCCGGCGCGGACGTGTTCCGCATCAATATGAGCCATACCGACCATGAGCTGATGCGCGTGCTGGTCGGACGCATCCGCGCGGTCGAGGAGGCCGTCGGCCGACCGATCGGCATCCTGGCCGATCTCCAGGGACCGAAGCTCCGGGTCGGCAAGTTCGCGGAAGGAAAGGTCGAGCTGAAGCCGGGCCAGACGTTCACACTGGACGACGATCCGGCGCCCGGCACGTCCGAGCGCGTCCACCTGCCGCATCCCGAGATATTGCGATCGGTCCAGCCCGGCGACCGGCTGCTGATCGATGACGGGCGGTTGGAACTGAAGGCTGTCGAGGTCGACGGCAAGTCGATCGTCGCCACCGTCGTCGTGGGCACCAGGATTTCCGACAAGAAGGGCGTCAGCCTTCCCGATACAGAATTGCCGGTCGGCGCGCTTACCGAAAAGGATCGCCGCGACCTCGATGCGGTGCTGGCGACCGGGGTCGACTGGATCGCCTTGTCCTTCATCCAGCGGCCCGAGGATCTTGCCGAGGCCCGAAAGATCGCCCGCGGACGCGCCGCGGTGATGTCGAAGATAGAGAAGCCGCAGGCGGTCGCCCGGCTGTCGGAGATCATCGAGCTCTCCGACGCGATCATGGTGGCGCGCGGCGATCTCGGCGTCGAGATGCCGCTCGAGGCCGTGCCAGGCATCCAGAAGCAGATCACCCGCGCCGCCCGGCGCGCCGGCAAGCCCGTCGTCGTGGCAACGCAGATGCTGGAATCGATGATCTCCGCGCCGGTGCCGACGCGCGCCGAGGTGTCGGATGTTTCGATCGCGGTGTTCGAAGGCGCCGACGCCATCATGCTGTCGGCGGAATCGGCGGCGGGGCAGTACCCGGTCGAGGCGGTCGGGATGATGAACAAGATCGCCGAGCGCGTCGAGCAGGATCCCGTCTACCCCGGCATCATCAATGCCCAGCGCTCCGAGCCGGAGGCGACTGGCGCCGATGCCATCTCGGCAGCGGCGCGGCAGATCGCCGAGACGCTCAAGGCGTCGGCGATCGTCACCTATACGGGTTCCGGAACCACCGGCCTGCGGGCCGCGCGCGAACGTCCGCAGGTGCCGATCATCGCCCTGTCGCCGATCCTCGCTACGGCGAGGCGCTTGTCGCTGCTCTGGGGAACGCACTGTGTGGTCACCGAAGACGCCCGCGATCTCGACGACATGGTCAATCGTGCCTGCGGCATCGCCTTCAACGAAGGGTTCGGACGGGCAGGCGACCGGGTCATCATCACAGCCGGCGTTCCCCTGGGAACGCCCGGCGCGACCAATATGCTGCGCATCGCCTATATTGGGACGGACGGTCTCGGCGGGGCGTAGGCATCCGGGGCTCGGCCGTCGTGAACGGCCCGCGGGCTAGGCGCAGGACACCCGCCGCGGCGGGAGCGAGGACGACATGGACAAGACGCTTCTCCAGGCGAACGACGAGGTCGAGGCAGCGCTGGCGGAAGGCAGGCCGGTCGTGGCGCTGGAATCGACCATCATCACCCATGGCATGCCCTATCCGGCCAATCTCGAGACGGCCCTCGGTGTCGAAGCCGTGGTGCGGGAAAACGGCGCTGTTCCGGCGACCATCGCCCTTGTTTCCGGCACGCTGCGCGTCGGCCTCGACGTGGCGGACCTCGAAGGGCTTGCCGCCGCCAAGGACGTCGTCAAGGCGTCCGGCCGCGATCTTGCGGCCGTCATGGTGCGCAAGGGATCGGCCGGCACCACCGTCTCGGCAACGATGCGGCTTGCCGCGCTGGCCGGCATTCCGGTCTTCGCCACAGGCGGCGTCGGCGGCGTCCATCGCGGCGCCGAGCAGACCTTCGACATTTCCGCCGACCTCACCGAACTCGGCCAGACCGGCACCACCGTCGTCTGCGCGGGCGTGAAATCGATCCTCGACATTCCGAAGACGCTGGAATTCCTGGAGACGCAGCGTGTGCCGGTCATCGCCTATCGCAGTGACGACTTCCCGGCCTTCTTCACCCGCTCCAGCGGCGAAAAGGCAGACCACCGGCTCGACACCCCCGAGGAGATCGCGGCCGCGATGCTGCTTCACCAGCGGATGGGATCCGGCACCGGCATCCTTGTCGCGAACCCGATCCCCGAAGCGGATTCGCTCGATCCGGCCTTCATCGACGGCACCATCGCGGCGGCCGTGAAGGAGGCCGATGCAAAGGGCATCGCGCGGAAGGAACTGACCCCATTCCTGTTGGCGCGGATCAACGAGTTGTCGCAAGGCCGCAGCCTGACGGCCAATATCGCGCTGGTGCGCAACAATGCGGCGCTCGCGGCTCGGATCGCCGGGGCACATGCACGGCTGAGACGAGCCTGATCCGGAAGGGGATCGGATCCCCTATTCTGGCCGTGGCGACACGGCACGAGTTCGGCTCGACCCGTCACGCTGGTGAAGGGCAGGTCCCCAAGCAGATAAGAGACCCTGACATGGCCAGCGGCACGGTCGTGGGCGAGAGCCGGAAACACTCTGCTGACGGCTGCTGCCACGTGCCCTTTCCCAGGGTGCGCAGGGGTGCCAAGATACCGGGCGCGGACGACCGATCCTGGCGAGGCCCATCGCGATGCTTTTGGACTATGTTGCCGGTTGACTTTAGGGTAGAAGACGCCGCTTCACGCCGTAGGCGTAGAATAAAACGATTGAACGACATTGAAGACGCCATTGCGTGCGCCGATATCGAGCGTTGCGCCTGATGCAGGGGAAGGCGGTCCGGACGGGGCCGTGTTGGGAAGACGACGCATGTCGAAGTTCAGGTTTCATAAGTTCGCGGCGCTCGTCGTGACGATCGGTTTTGCCGCCTGGATCGCTACCGGAAAGTTCTCTTCCGTGGGCAGTGCCCAGACCGAGGCGGAAGCCAAGGCCGCCGCGACCGAAGAGCCTAAGCCGGTGACAAGGACCGTCGCCGTTGCGATGCCGCCGCGCATCATGCACGCGAGGGCGATCCGCATCTCCGGCCAGACCGAGGCCGACCAGCGCGCGACGCTCGCGGTGCGCGCAGGCGGTATCATCGACAGGCTGCCGGTGAAGCAGGGTGACAGGGTCGAGGCGGGCGACCTCATCCTGATGCTCGCAGCCGAGGAAAAGGCCGCTGCCGTGGAGATGGCCCGGGCCGTGCTTGCACAGCGCAAGGCCGAATGGGACGCGGCGGAGCGGCTCGCCAAGGCGGGCAGCACGCCCAAGCTGCAGCTCGAGATCGCACGCTCGGCGCTCGCCACGGCCAAGTCGCAGTTCGAGGCGGCCAGCGCCGAGCTCGCCCGCAACGAGGTCCGCGCCCCGTTCGACGGGCTGATCGACCGCGTCGACGTCGAACTCGGATCCATGATCATGCAGGGCGCATCGGTCGCGACCATCCTCAAGCTCGACCCGATCATCGGAGTGGGCGAGGTCAGCGAGCGCGACCTGCGCCAGCTCCGCAATGGCGAGCAAGCCGAAGTCCATCTCGTCAACGGCGAGAAGGTCAAGGGCACGCTGCGATACATCAGCCAGGACGCCTCGGCAGCCACGCGAACCTTCCGTGTCGAAGTCGCAATCCCCAACCCCGAACGCGCCATACCCGCCGGGATGACGGCCGAGATCGTCCTGCGCAGCCAGCCGGTGGACGCCGTCGTGCTGCCGCGTTCGGTGGTGACGCTCAGCGCCAGCGGCGATCTCGGCATTCGCGCCGTCGGCCCCGACAACAAGGTCGCCTTCTATCCGATCGATCTCGTCGACGACACGCCGAAAGGCCTGGTGCTCGGAGGCATCCCGGCCGATGCGCGGATCATCGTGGCCGGCCAGGATCTGGTCGCAGAAGGCGACGTGGTGAACGCGCAGGAAGCCGATCCGGAGATCATCAAGCGGCTGGTGAGCAGCAGCAGCGACGGGGCGCTCTGATGGACATCGTCGGCGTCGCGATACGGAATGCCCGGCTCACGCTTTCCGTCATGGCCTTCTTCCTGATCGCCGGTGCGCTGGCGTATCACTCGATCCCCAAGGAAGCCGAGCCCGACATCCAGATCCCGATCATCTATGTGAGCCTGATCTACCAGGGCATCTCGCCGGAGGATTCCGAGCGGCTTCTCCTGAGGCCCGTCGAGACACGCATGAAGAGCCTGTCCAACGTCAAGGAGATGCGCTCTTCGGCCTATCAAGGCGGCGGCTACGTGCTCATCGAGTTCAATGCCGGCGCCGATCTTTCGACGGCCCTGGAAGACGTGCGCGCAAAGGTCCAGGACGCCAAGCGCGACCTTCCGCAGGATGCGGAGGAGCCGACGGTCAACGAGGTCAATCTCTCCGAGTTCCCCGTGCTCGTCGTCACACTGGCCGGGAATGTGCCCGAGCGGGCGCTGACGCGCGCCGCGCGCGAGCTGCGCGACCGCATCGAGGAAGTGCCGGGAGTGCTGGAGGCCGACCTGCAGGGCGCGCGCGAGGACCTGGTCGAGGTCATCATAGACCCGGTGAAGCTGAACTCCTACGGACTCAGGCTCGAGCAGCTCATCCAGGGCGTCGTCGCCGGCAACAGCCTGGTCGCGGCGGGCAACATAGAAGGCTCCGAAGGGCGCTACGCGGTCAAGGTGCCGTCGCTGATCGAGACGCCGGAGGACGTGGCGAACCTGCCGGTGGTGGCGACCCCGAACGCGGTGGTGAGAGCCAGGGACCTGGGCACGATCCGCGCCACCTACAAGGACGCCGAGACCGTCACCCGGCTCGACGGCAAGCCGGCCATCGCCATCGAGGT
>NZ_DATMRX010000086.1:0-19580 GCF_035565855.1 Pseudorhodoplanes sp. | reverse complement strand
TAGCCGCACTGGCCGCAGTCCTGCTGCGCCATCGCCGCCATCAGTTTCCAGCGCAGCGACTTGCCGTCCGCGAGCGTCATGCGCTCGGCGAGCGGCAGCGTCTGGTCGTGCCACGGCGCGCCGCCGTCGTCGTCCGCGGCGGGCGCGGCCGGAGAGGCGAGCAGCGCGGCGGCCTGCTCGCTCGAGAGCGGCGTGACGCCGAAACCGTCGGCCGACACGAAAGCGGCGAAGAAGCCGTTGAGCCAGGCGCGTTGCTCGTCGGAGAACGGCGCGCTGTCGGGGATCAGGTTCGGGATCGGCGGCGGCAGGGTCTTGGTCATGCCGCCGTCTCCGCCGCGAACATGGCTTTGAGCGCGTCGATTCCGTGCCGGCGCGAGAAGGCGAGGAACGTCTCGTCGCCCGCGCGGTTGGCGAGGTAGGCTTTCAGCATGGCCTCGACGGTGCGCGGCGCGTCTTCGGCCTTGACGTCGCGGTAGAGGTCGCGGCCGATCGCGGCGTCCGGCCCGAAGCCGCCGCCGACCACGACGTGATAGCCCTCGACGGTGTCGCCGTCGTCGTTCACCGGCACCTTGGCCGCGATCAGGCCGATGTCGCCGATGTAGTGCTGCGCGCAGGAATGGTGACAGCCGGTGAGGTGGATGTTGACCGGCCCGTCGAGCGCGACGCGGCTCTCGCACCAGGCCGCGATCGCCTCGGCATGGCGCTTGGTGTCGGAGGCGGCGAAGCGGCAGCCGGCATTGCCGGTGCAGGCGACGAGTCCGGCGCGCACCGACGCCGCCTTGGTGGAGAGGCCCAACGCCGCGATGGCCGCTTCGGCCTCGGCCACGCGGCCGTCCGGCACGCCGGAGATCAGGAGGTTCTGCCAGACGGTGAGGCGGAGATCGCCGTCGCCCAGCTCGCGCGCGATAGCGGCGAGGCCGCGCATCTGGTCGGGCGTCATCCGTGCCGCCTTCAGCACGACGCCGATCCAGTTAAGGCCGTCCTGCTTCTGCTTGCGCACGCCGATATGCGCGGCGCGATCGAAGGCCGGGCGCGGCGCGAGGGCCTCGGCCGGCACCCTGGTCAGTGCGCGGCCGAACAGCGTCTCGACTTCGGCGATATACTTCTCCAGCCCCCAGGCATCGAGCAGATATTTCAGCCGCGCCTTGGTGCGGTCGGTGCGGTTGCCGTGCGCGATGAAGACGCGGACGATGGCGTCGGCCACTTGCGTCGCGTCCTCGGGCTTGACGATCACGCCGGTATCGCGGGCGAAATCCTTGTGGCCGGTGATGCCGCCGAGCGCGAGACGGAACCAGACGCCGGCCTCGACGCCGAAGCCGTTCTTCACCTCCACGGCCTGAAAGCCGATGTCGTTGGTGTCTTCCAGCACCGGAATGACGCCGCCGCCGTCGAAGCCGACATTGAACTTGCGCGGCAGGCCGTACAGCGCGCGCTCGTTGAGGATGTGGAAGTGCCATTCGCGCGCATAGGGCCGCGTGTCGATCAGCTCCTGCGGGTCGATGCCGGCGGTCGGCGTGCCGGTGACGTTGCGGATGTTGTCGGCGCCGGAGCCGCGCGAGCACAGGCCGAGATCCTGGATCGCTTCCACGACATTCGTCGCGTTCTTCGGTTCGATCTCGCGCAGTTGCAGATTCGCGCGCGTGGTCACGTGCGAATAGGGGCCGGCAAATTTCTCCGCGACATCGGCAAGCCCGGCCATTTGCCAATGCGTCAGGATGCCGTTCGGAATGCGCAGCCGGCACATATAGGACGATTGCGCCGGCGCGACATAGAACAGGCCGAAATAGCGCCAGCGGAAATTGTCCGCGGGCTTCGGGGCTTCGTTCTTCTCGGTCTGCTCGCGCAGCTTCGGATAGGCGTCGAAGGGATGCAGGTCGCGCTTGAATTTCTCCTGCTCGGCAAGCTTGCGCCCGGATGCGAGAACCCGGTCCTGCGCCTTGATGTGGATGGCATCGGGTCCGGTCGGCTCGCTCTTGCCGCCGGCATTGCCGACCCGCGCGACCCGCGCGGCGGACAGGCCCGACACGAAGCCTTCCAGATATCGCTTTTGATCGGGGTTGAAGTCGCCGGACATGTCAGGCCGCCAGATCCAGGCTGTCGGGTTGTGCCGTGACATTGCCAACGGCCAGCGCGCGACCGAAGACGAGGTCGCTGCGGAATTTGTGGGTCGGCAATCCGGTGCGGATCAGATCGAGATACCAGAGTGCGTCGGTCGTATCGCCGAACAGGATCGCGCCGACGAGACGCTCGTTCCTGATGACGAGCTTCCTGTAGATGCCGAGTTCGGGATCGCGCAGCAGCACCGTTTCGGTGTCGCCGCCGCCGATGAAATCGCCGGCCGAGAACACATTGACGCCGCTGACCTTGAGATTGGTCGCGGTGATGCTGCCGCGGTAGCATGCGGCACCTCCGGTCAGCCGATCGGCGAGCACGGCGGCCTGTTCATAGGCCGGCTCGACCAGGCCGACACAACGTCCGTCATGCTCGGCACATTCGCCGATGGCATAGATGTCAGGAATGCCGGTCTGCATGCCGTCATCGACCACGATGCCGCGATTGATCGCGACCCCGGCGGTGCGGGCGAGTGCGATATTGGGTGTGATGCCGGTCGCCATGACGACGATATCGGCGGGGATCACGCGGCCGTCCGCGAGTTCGACGCGCTCGACCTTCGCCGTCCCGGAGAGGCGGGCGGTCTGCGCATTCAGGAGGACCTCGATGCCCTTCATCTCCACCGCATTTTTCAGCATGTCGGCGGCTTGCGCATCGAGCTGGCGCTCCATCAGGCGGTCCATCAGATGCACGATGGTGACGCTCGCGCCGGATCGTGCGAGCCCATAGGCTGCTTCGAGACCGAGCAGGCCGCCGCCGATCACGACGGCGTTGCATCGCCCGGCGGATTTCAGCACCGCAACGTCACGCAAGTCGCGAAAGGTCATCACGCCGTTCAGGCTACGGCCCTCGATCGGCAGCACGATGGGACGCGAACCCGTGGCGAAAACGAGCTTGGTGAAGGGAATGGTGGCTCCGCTCGCAAGCCGGACGCGGCGGATGTCGCAGTCGATCGCCGTCGCCGCCTGGCCGTAGAGCACGGTGACGCCGCGGTCCCGCCACCATCGCTTCGGCCTCAATTCGATGTCGGATTGCGCGACTTCCTCGGCAAGCACCGACGACAGCAACACGCGGTTATAGGCGAGCGCCGGCTCTTCCCCGATCACGGCGATCGCATAACGGCCGAGTGCGCGTGCGGAGAGATGCTCCACGAGTTTGGCGGCCGCCATGCCATTGCCGACGATGACGAGGGATTCGCTCATGGCCGCGCATCCTTCACCTCTCCCAGCCTGCGGAGAGAGGCCGCCATGCGAAGCATGGCGGGTGAGGGGCTTTTCCCCGGCTTGCGATTCCCTCTCACCACGGTCCGTCTCCTCTGGAGTGCCCGGCAGGGTTGCGTTCAGGACTTACGCGGCCTCGACGAAGCGATGACGCTCGTAGAGGAACTCGAGCACGCGCTGGCGGCATTTCAGGTAGATCGGGTTGCCCGCCAGCTCGAGGCGCTTGCGCGGCCGCGGCAAAGGCACGTCGAGGATTTCGCCGATCCGCGCGGCGGGTCCGTTGGTCATCATCACGATGCGGTCGGACAAAAGCACCGCTTCATCGACATCGTGGGTGATCATCATCACCGTGTTGCCGAGCTTCTGGTGAATGGCCATCACCGAGTCCTGCAGATGGGCGCGGGTCAGCGCATCGAGCGCGCCGAACGGCTCGTCGAGCAGGAGCACCTTCGGCTCCATCGCGAGCGCACGCGCGATGCCGACGCGCTGTTTCATGCCGCCGGAGATTTCGCCGGGGCGCTTGTCCTTGGCATGGGTCATCTGCACGAGTTCGAGATTGTGCAGCACCCAGTCGTGACGCTCGGTGCGCGACTTCGCGCCGGAGAATACCTTGTTCACGGCGAGGCTGACATTGTCATAGACCGTCAGCCACGGAAGCAGCGAGTGGTTCTGGAACACGACGGCGCGGTCCGGGCCCGGCTCGTTGACCTCGCGGTCCTCGAGCAGGACGCCGCCGGACGATGCCTCGATCAGGCCGGCGACGATGTTGAGCAGCGTCGACTTTCCACAGCCGGAATGCCCGATGATCGAGACATATTCGCCCTTCTCGATGGAGAGCGTGATGTCGGTGAGAACCTCGGTCGCGTGCTGGCCCTTGTTGAAGATTTTGCCGACGTGATCGATCCTGAGATAGCTTTTCATCTGTGTGCTCCGTCAGTTCGCCGCGGTGCCGCGGGTGACGATCGTGGCGAGAAGGGCGACGATGCGATCGAGGATGAAGCCGATCACGCCGACATAGATCAGCGCGAGGATGATTTCGCTGATGCGCGATGAATTCCAGGCATCCCAGATGAAGAAGCCGATGCCGACACCGCCGATCAGCATTTCCGCTGCGACGATGGCGAGCCAGGACAATCCGATGCCGATACGCAATCCGGTGAAGATGTAGGGCGCCGCCGACGGCACCATGATCTTCCAGAAGAATTCGAGATGATTGAGACGAAGTACCGCCGCGACGTTGCGGAAATCCTGCGGAATGTTGCGGATGCCGACCGCGGTATTGATGATGATCGGCCAGATCGCGGTGATGAAGATCACGAAGATCGCCGCTGGCTGGCCCTGCCGGAATGCGGCGAGCGACAGCGGCAGCCAGGCGAGCGGCGGCACCGTGCGCAGTACCTGGAAGATCGGATCGAGGCCGCGCATCGCCCAGGTGGATTGGCCGACCAGCGTTCCGAGCGCGACGCCGGCGAGGGCGGCGAGCGAATAGCCAACACCGACGCGCTGCAAGCTCGCGGACAGATGCCAGAACAGCCCCTTGTCGATGCCGCCCCGGTCGTAGAATGGATCGACGATCAGCTCCCAGGTTTCCGAGAGCACCTGGCTCGGCGGCGGCAGCGATGAACCAGCGCCGCTGCACAGGATTTCCCAGGTGACGAGCGCCAGAGCGAGCACGATGGCCGGCGGCAGCAGATGCTCCGCTGTCGTCTTCAATCGCGCCCATGCGCGCTGACCGAACGGCGCCCGCTTGATCTGGAGCGGCAGCACGGCAGCGGGCGGCCGGGCCACGGGAATGGCGGATGCGGTATCGGTCTTGGCGAGGGGCATGTTCATATCGGGTCTCACTGCGGGGCGGATCTGAAGGACAGGGGCCGTCGTCGCGGCCCCTGTTGTCCGGGTCAGCTGATTTCCACGCGCTTGATGGTGAGGCTCTTGAGGTACGCCTTCGGATCGGCCGGGTCGAAAACCTTGCCGTCGAAGAAGGTCTCCTTGCCGCGCGATGTCGAGGTCGGGATCTGGTCGGCCGGGATCGACAGGTCCTTCGCCGCCTGACGCCAGAGGTCTTCGCGGTTGACCTTCTTGATCAGGCCCGCCGCATCGACGTCGGGCTCGAATTTGCCCCACCGAATGTCTTCGGTGATGAACCACAGGTCGTGGCTCTGGAACGGATAGGACGCAAAATCATTCCAGTAGCGCATCATCTGCGGATGCTTCTCGACCACCTTTCCGGGAATGCCGTAATCGAACTTGCCCCTGACGCGATCGGTGATGTCGTTGACCGGGCAATTGATCCAGTTGCGCTTTGAGCAGATCTGCGCGACTTCCTGGGAGTTCTCAGGCTTCTCGCACCATTGCTGCGCCTCCATCACGGCCATCAGAATGGCCTGCGCGGCTTTCGGATTCTTGTCGACATAGGACGCGCGCATCGCGAACGACTTCTCCGGATGCAGATTCCAGAGTTCGCCGGTGGTGATGGCGGTGTAGCCGATCTTCTGGTGCACGAGCTGCAGGTTCCACGGCTCGCAGACGCAGAAGCAGTCCATCGTGCCGACCTTCATGTTCGCCACCATCTGCGCAGGCGGCACGGTGATGGTCTCGATGTCCTTGTCGGGGTCGATGCCGCCGGCGGCGAGCCAGTAGCGGATCCACAGATCGTGGGTGCCACCGGGGAATGTATTCGCAGCCTTGATCGCCTTGCCGGATGCCTTCTTTTTCTCGAGTGCGGTTCTGAACTCCTTGGTATCGACGCCGACCTTGAGGTCCTCGTATTCCTTGGCGACCGAGATGCACTGGCCGTTCAGATTGAGCCGCGCCAGGATGTACATCGGCGTCGGCACGTTATTCTGCGTCACCTTGCCGGCCGAGATCAGATAGGGCATCGGCGTCAGGATATGCGCGCCGTCGATGCCGTTCGCTTCGCCACCGAGCACGAGATTGTCGCGCGTTGCGCCCCACGAGGCCTGCTTCATCACTTCGACATCGGGCACGCCGTATTTGGCGAAGATGCCCTTTTCCTTGGCGACGAAGAGGGGAGCCGCGTCCGTCAGCGCGATGAAGCCGAGCGTTGCTTTCTTGGTCTCGGGACCGGAGGCTTCGGCGACATGAACGCCGAAGGGGAATTGCGTTTTGACGGCGCCGAGCAGGGCCGCTGCGCCGGCCGTTCCTTTCAGAAGTGTACGCCGGCTCAACCGTGGCTTCGAAGTTTCGTGGTCCTTTGACATCAACAATCCCTGTCTCTCTGGTTGGCCCGGCGGGGGTCGATAGGTCGCAAAACAAAAAAGCCGCTCATCCGTCAGGGACCTGCCCGATAGGGCACGGCTCCTTGGGATAGCGGCGTTGCTGTTCGACCCGTCGTTGGATCGTTCGGTGCCCGACATGGGCAACCGGTTGCAGACTCTCTTACAAGCTTCGTGCCAAGTCCCGGTCCGGAACGATTTCAGCGTTGGTTCAAGGGATTAACCGCGTGCCTGCGAATCGCGCAGCCATCGCGGAAGCCGAACTTTGTCGCAGCGATCTGCGAAACTGATGCGCGATTGTGCAGCGCACGCGAAGTGAGCGCCGCTACCGCCGCCGGATTTTCCAGCCGTCGAGATGTGCGGCGATGTTGTCCGGATCGAAGGCGGGACCGGTGAATGCGCCGACACGATCGGCCGGCTCGGAGGGCGGCAGGTCCGGCTGCGGACCAAGGATCTCGTCATAAAGATCGGGCCGGAATGTCGCCTTGGCTTCAGCCAATCCTTCGGCTGACAACAGCGCCTGCCCCCATCGCACCATCTGTGCGTAAAGCCAGGCCGCCTGCACCGGATCGGGCCGCGCCGCGCCGTTGCGTCCGACGAGGAGATAGCGGTCGCTCTCACGATAAGTCCCGTCCGGTGACACTTTCAACCGGCCATCGAGCGTGCGGCGGATCACCTCCGGCGCGACAGCGATCCGGTCCGGCGCGGACAGGATCGCCGCCACTTCCTCGCGGTTGTTGACGTCCTCGACAAATTCGGCCGCGCGCCCATGCGCGCGCACCAGACGCCGAAACACGTCGGGATGATCCTCCGCCCAGCGCGCGCGGACCGCCAGCACCTTCTCGGCGGCGCGCTGCAGGATTTCCGATACGAAATGCAGGATGTGACCGATCCCGAGATCGACTGCGACCGAATTCCAGGGCGCGCCGACACAGAATGCATCGACATGCTTGTTGGCGAGGCTTTCGACCATGTAGGGCGGCGGCAGCACGATCAGCCGCACGTCCTGGTCGGGATCGACGCCGCCCGCGGCCATCCAGAAACGCAATTGGTAATTGTGCGTGGAATACGGAAAGGTCATGCCGAAGGTCAGCGGCTCCTCGCCGCGGGCCCGGCGGTCCATCACCACACGGGCGAGCGCGCGCGCCGAGACCATCGGATCGGTGAGGTCGCCATCGGCCGCGTCCTTCATCGCGGCATGGAGGGCAGGGGATACCGTGATGGCGTTGCCATTCAGCCCGAGACCGAAGGCGGTAATGATCGGAACCTTGACATGGCCAAGCCCGAGGCTCGATGCGATCGCCACCGGCGCCAGCAAGTGAGCCGCGTCGAACAGCCCGATATTGAGCTTGTCGCGGACATTCGACCACGAGACTTCGCGAACCAGCTCGACATCGATGCCTTCCTCGGCGGTGAAGCCTTTGTCCACCGCGACGATCAGAGCGGTTGCGTCGGCGAGCGGAATGAATCCGACGCGGATGCGCTTGCCGGTGCTCATCGCAGCATCTCCGCAGCGGTGATCACCGATTGCGCGATTTCGGCGATCTTCTTGTTTTCCTTCATCGCCGTGGTCCGCAGCAGCGCATAGGCCTCGTCTTCGGTCAGTTTCTTCGCAGACATCAGGATCCCTTTGGCACGATCGATGACCTTGCGCTCTTCGAGCGCATTCTTGGTGCGGTCGAGTTCGTCCTGAAGCTTGGCGAAGGCGTTGAAGCGCGAGATGCAGGTATCGAGGATGTATTTGATGCGCTCTTTCTTCAGGCCGTCGACGATATAGGACGCGACGCCGGCATCGACCGACGCCTGGATCGAGGCGGTGTCGCTCTGGTCGACGAACATCGCGATCGGCCGCTTCACGATACGGCTGACCTGGAACATCTGCTCGAGGACGTCGCGGCTCGGATTCTCCAGGTCGATCAGGATGACGTCGGGGTCGATCTTGTAGATCCGGGCGAGCAGGTTCTGCGTCTCGGCAATGCGGATGACGTCGGTGAAGCCCGCCTCCCGCAGCCCCTCCTCGAGGATCGCGGACCGCACCGGACTCTCGTCCACGATGACGATCTTCAGTGACAGGTCCATGCCGGCCGAGCTCGCGCTGCCGGTCCGACAGGAGGCCGAGGGACGGGATTTATCAGCGGGGCCGGCGGGCATTGCGGTGCCAAGCGAATAAGCACACCCTGCCATGCGAATCGGCGGACCGTCTGGTCTTCCGACCCCCAGTCGATCTACAATTCCTCCGATAAATCCGCTGCATGGCCGGTATTGATGCAGGAATGGGGCCAATCGGTCCCGCCGGCCCGGCAGCGCCGCCAGGGAGAATGCTCATGTCCGCCGCTTCGGCTTCCGTCGCCCCGATCCACGGCCTTCATCATTTTGCGTGGCGTTGCCGGGACGCAGAGGAGACGCGCCATTTCTACGAGGACCTTCTCGGGCTTCCGCTTGCCCATGTGATCAAGGCCGATCACGTGCCCTCGACCGGCGAATATTGTCCTTATGTGCATGTGTTCTTCCAGATGCGGGACGGGTCCTACATCGCGTTCTTCGACCTCGGCGATAATGAAGCGGCCGCCCCGTCGCCCAACACGCCGGCCTGGGTCAATCACCTCGCGCTCAAGATGAGCACGATCGAAGAGGTCCATGACGCCAAGAAGCGGCTGGAAGCCGCCGGCATCGACGTGATCGGCGTGACCGATCACGGCTTCGTCCATTCGATCTATTTCTTCGATCCGAACGGCATCCGGCTGGAACTGACGACGGAGACCCTCACCGACAAGGAGGCCGCGGAGTTCAAGGCCAGCGCCCACAAGGAACTCGCAGCCTGGTCGAAGGAAAAGGCGGAGCGCGCCAAGGCGTCGGCGGCGTGAGCCGGACATCGGCATCGGCGCATCGTCCGCCGTCATGTGTGAGCCGCGCTTGACCGTGCCGCCCGGAGCCGCGACAAGCGCCACCGCATGAACGTCCATCAGACCTTCACCGTCCCGCCGCCCAGTGCGCGCGCGGACCTCACCATGAAAGACGGCGCAGTGATCCGGCTGCGCCGTTACGGCAAGCCGGGCGCAACGCGCATTGTGCTCGGGCATGGCAACGGGCTCGCCATCAACGCCTATGCGCCGTTCTGGCTGCCGCTCGCCGAGCGGTTCGATCTCGTCGTGTTCGACATGCGCAATCACGGCGAGAATCCGCTCCATACGCAGGAAGGGCATGTCTGGGAGAATTTCTTCTCGGATATCGAGGAGGTCTTCCAGGGCATCCGCGCGCAGTTCGGCGAAGCGCGCACGGTCGCGGCGATGCATTCGCTGTCGTCGATTGCCACCCTCGAACATGCCTGGCGCAACCGCGGGCGCTGGGATGCGGTCTGCGTGTTCGATCCGCCGATGGCGCCGCCCGCAGGCCATCCGCTGTCCGCGTTCCAGGGCCCCGATTCGCAGAAGCTGTCGACCCGCGCCGCGCGCCGGCAATCGGTCTTCGATTCGCCCGATCAGCTCGCAGCGCAATATCGCCGTCCGGCTTTCTCGCATTGGCGGCCCGAACAGGCCGATCTCCTGGCGCAGCACACGCTGCGGCGGATGGATGACGGCCGCTGGACTTTATGCTGCCCGCCGGCCTTCGAGTCTTTCGTCTTCGGCAGCAAGAAGGATCCGACCCTGTTTCATCGGATGCAGGAGATCGGCGTGCCGCTGCGGGTCATCGCCGGCGATCCGGATTCGCCTTATGCGAGCCCTGCCGCAGGCGTGGCGAAAGCGGCGCGCGACGAATGTGGCGTCGATGTCGTGATGATCCCCGGCACCACGCATTTTCTGCAATTCGAGGAACCGCAAGCCTGCCGCGAGCGGCTCGTGGAATTCATCGAGATGCACGGGCTGGGGTGAGGGTCAGAGCTTGCGGCGCTGACGGCAAGGCTTCTGTTTGAATCTCAGCGCTGCGTGCTGGCGCGCTGGGTCCGGGCTGGCCGGAGCGCGCAGAATTGTTCCACCGCTTCGGTGACCGCGCCGGCGATCTGCGATTGGTGCTCTTCGCTGCCCATCAGCACTTCTTCGTCGCGGTGAACGATCGAGCCGGCTTCGAGCAGCACGCTCGGCATATGCGCAGTGCGCAGGATGAGGAGCTGGTCGTAGCGATAGACGCCGGTTTCGGCATCGACCAGGATCCGCCGCCGCGATCCCATGAAGGCTTCCTTGTAATGCGGCGTGTATTGCAGCCCGCGCGCCTTCAGCCGGCTGCCGAGCATTTTGCCGAAGGCAAGGCTCGCCTGATAATGCGGATTGTCGGCCGAGACGAAGATCGAATGCCCTTTGAACCGATCGCTGTAGGCGCGTTGCACGCCGCCGAAATCCCACATCGCCTTGAAGGCTTCCGGCACCGAGTCGTGATGGATCGAAACGAGGAGGTCGGCGGACATCGCGTTCGCCTCCGCGACACGGCGCACGAGACTTGGGATTGCCGGGCCACGCGCGAGGAGGAGATGCGCCTTGTTGAAGCCGGCCTCGCGGAGCTTCCCGTCAATCACCTTCGCGAGGTTGAGATTGAACGCATATTCCTCGACGCCGCGCGCGCTGATCGCGCCGGGAACTTCCGGTGTGTGACCGACATCCACGATAACCCGGAACGTCGACGGATCGCATCGCGCGGCTTCGGCCTTTGGCCGCGGCCCGACCAATTGTGCGAAAGCCTGCGTCCCGGCGCAGAGCGCAAGAACGAGGGCCGCGGCGATCTTGGTCGGTTGTCGAAACATCGCACGGCTTGAGAAGAATCGGAGCTTTGGCGAATGCCGGAGCCTAGGTCCCCCAGGCCGGGTGCGGCAAGCAAAAGCGGTTGCTTGTGGCTTTAATAAGGTTGCAGGGCCAACAATCAGGTTGCAGCCCCGCTGGGCGCGTTGACCCCTCTGCCGCTAAGCCTTGTCCCTAACCCTTGGCGGCGCGCCCGCGCGGCAGCAGCAGCGCCGTGCTGATGCGCCGCCGCCGCTTGATCTCCTCGCGGCTTTCGCTGTCCGCGAGCGTCATGCGGATGCCGATCACCATCGCCAGATGCGCCTCGGCATAATCCTGCGCGTCGGCTTCGCTCAGCCCCGCTTCGCGATACAATTGCGCCGCAAAAGCAATGCGTTCCGCGTCAACAGCGCGGACGACCTCCGCCACCTTGGGATCGCGTCTCGCCCAGTCGCGCAAGGTGATTTCGAACGGACCGCCGGGCACATCCGCCCGGCTGGAAATCGCAATGCGCACCAGGCGCTCGAGCCGGTCCCATGGCGTGCCAGACCGGTCGAAGATCAGCGACTGCACTTCGCTCGTCATCCGCAACCGCCATTCGTCGAGGACGGCGAATAACAGATCCTCGCGGCCCTTGAAGTGCCAGTAGAAACTGCCCTTGGTGACGCCGAGCTTTTCGGCGAGCGTATCCACCCGCAACGCTTCGACGTTATCTCCCGCCAGCATTGCGATCGCCGCGTCGATCCAATCCTTGCGACCGAGCGGCGGTTCGGCACCGGGCTTCTGCACTTTGACGCCTGCGCGAGCCATGATGTCCTCGCATCAGCCCTTTTCGGTGCCGGGACCGACGGCGCGCAATAGCTCGACCAGTCGTGCGTTTCGCCAGGCGATCAGGTCCGAGAGGGGACGGTTTCCAGTGATGTCCTTCGCCGCCGCGATCAGCTTTTGCTGCACCTCAGGATCGGTGATTTTCGGATTGCCGCCCGCATCCATCCATTTCTGCAATTCGGGCGCGATCGTCAGCACATGCGGCATGCCGCCTTCGCCGCCGGCCAGCGTGAAGGTGGTGAGCGCACCCATCACCGCCCAGCGCGGTCCAAGCCCGTAGCGCATCGCGTCTTCGATCGCCTGCGGACTGGCGATGCCTTCGGCGACGCAATGAATGGCTTCGCGCAGCAGCGCGAATTGCAGCCGGTTGGTCAGAAAGCCGGTGACTTCCTTTTCGACGCGAACCGGTTTCTTGCCGAGTGCGGTGAAGAAGCGCAAAGCCCAGTCCACCACCGCGGGCGCGGTCTTTTCGCCGCCGATAATCTCGATCAGCGGGATGAGATGCGGCGGATTGAACGGATGACAGACCACGAGCCGTTCGGGATGACGCATCTTCGCCTGCAATTGCGTCGGCGGAATGCCGCCCGTGCTCGATCCGATCACGAAAGACGGCGACACCGCTTCTTCGATCTCGGCATAGACCTGTTGCTTGAGCGAAAGATTTTCCGGCGCGTTTTCCTGCACGAAGTCGCTGGCCGCGGCGACGGCGCCGGCATCGGGCGCAAAGGCGAGCCGGTCCTGCGGGATGGATTGTTCGGTCGCAAATCCGATTTGCTGCAGTGCATCCCATGTATTGGCAATGAATGCACGCAACCGCGTTTCGGCATCCGGCGCCGGATCGCACGCGACGACGTCAAAACCGCGCGCGAGATAGATCGCGGCCCAACCGGAACCGACCGATCCGGTACCCACGAGGCCGATGCGTTTAGGATTTTCCAGCGGCTTGATCGCAGGAGTCATGAGACTTCACCTCCGCGCATAAAGGGCGCAGGGTGTCGCAAAAGGCTGCGAATTGACACCGCAGAACCCGACATCCATACTCGTACGTATTGAGCCAGGGAGGACATCATGTCAATCAAGAAACTACTGGCTTCGGCATGTGCCGTTGCTTTCGTTGCGCTTGCGGGACCAGCGCAGGCCGAGATCAAGATCGGTGTCGTGCTGGCGCTGACCGGACCGAATGCGTCGCTCGGCATTCCGTATCGCAAAGGCGTTGAGCTGATCTCAAGGGAAATCGGTGGGGAGAAAGTCGAACTGATCTTTCTCGACGACGCCTCCGATCCCTCGACTGCCGTCAAGAATGCGCAGAAGCTGATCGCCGACGACAAGATCGATATTCTCATCGGCGGCTCCAATACGCCCGCATCGCAGGCGATGGCGAACGTGACCTCGCAAGCGGGGTTGCAGCAGGTCGCGCTTGCTCCGGCCGGTCATGCCGCCGACAAGAACAAGTGGCTGATCTCGATGCCGCAGCCGGCCAATCTCTGGGCCGCAGCCTTGGTCAAGGACATGCAGAAGCGCGGTGTGAAGACCGTAGCTTATATCGGCTTCAGCGATCCGTGGGGTGACATCGCGTATAACGGCGTCAAGGATGCGGCCGAAAAGGCCGGCATCAAGGTCGTGACCAACGAGCGCTACGCGCGCGCTGACACCAGCGTCACCGGGCAGGTGCTGAAGATCATCGCGGCGAAGCCGGATGCGGTGATGGTCGGCGGCTCGGGGACGCCGGGCGCGCTGCCGCATATCGCGCTGGCCGAACGCGGCTTCAAGGGACCGGTCTATGCGACGCCCGGCGTGTTCAACCAGGATTACCTGCGGGTCGGCGGCAAGTCGGTGGAGAATGTCATCGGCGTCACCGGTCCGATCGGCGCAGCGGATCAGTTGCCCGACGCAAATCCGATCAAGAAGGTGTCGCACGACTTCATCAAGAAGTACGAAGGCATCAACGGCAAGGGCAGCTGGAACAGCTTCGCCGCCTTCGCTTATGACGGCATGCTGACGCTTGAGGATGCGATTGCCCGCGCGCTCAAGAAGGCGAAGCCCGGCACGCCGGAATTCCGGCAAGCGGTGCGTGACGAAGTGCGCAACGTCAAGGAGCTGGTCGGCACCAACGGCGTGTATCAATTCCCCGAGGGTTCGTCATACGGCGTCGATGAGCGTTCGGTGATCCTGGTGCAGGTCAAGGACGGCCAGTGGAAATATCTGCCGAACTGATCTGAGCGTCTTTCACATCCGGTCGGGATCACCCGGCCGGATGTGACGTTTCGCGGATTCTTCCAGGCGGGGTCGTTTGGGTAAGGCGCGAAGGCGCCTTCAAGGAACGCGCTGACGATTTCACGAAAGAAAGTCGCGCGCGGGCGGGAGCATGAATTTCGAGATTTTCGTCCTTCTGGTGCAGGACGCGATCGGCACCGGCGCGATCTATGTGCTGATGGCGCTCGGCATCGTGCTGATCTTCAACGTCACCCGCGTGATCTTCGTCTCGTATGGCGATCTCGTCGCCTATTCGGCGCTGACTCTCGGCTCGTTCGAATTGCAGCGGATGCCGGGCACGGTATGGCTGGTGCTGACGCTTGCGGGTCTTGCCTTTGTGGTCGAAGTGGCTTCGTTGATCCGCCAGCACCGCGCCTCGCTCATCCCGAAGGCGTTTCTGACCTGGGTGGTGATCCCGGCGATCCCGGTCGCTGCGGCGTTCCTGATCGGTGCGCAGAATCTGTCCTTGCCGGTGGCGATGCTGCTCACCATCGCGCTCGTTCTGCCGCTCGGGCCGCTGCTTTATCGCGTGGTGTTTCAGCCGATCGCGACCGCGCCGGTGCTGATCCTGCTGATGGTCGCGGTCGCGCTGCATTTCGCCGTCACAGGTCTCGCGCTGCTTTATTTCGGTCCGGAAGGATTGCGGACCCAGCCCTTCGTTTCGGGCGACGTGACGCTTGGCGGCTTCGCGATCCCGCTGCAACTGATCGTCATTGTGAGCGCTGCAGCGATCTTCTCGGCGATCCTGTTCGTCTTCTTCCGGTTCACGGTGACTGGCAAGGCGCTGCGCGCGGTTGCGATCAATCGCGAGGGCGCGCGGCTCGTCGGCATCTGGACGACACGCGCCGGGGCGATGTCCTTCCTGCTCGCGGCCGGCATCGCCGCCATCGCCGGCATCCTGATCTCGCCGACGACGACGATCTATTACGACACCGGGCTGATCGTCGGATTGAAGGGCTTCATCGGCTCGGTGGTCGGCGGCTTCGTCAGCTATCCGCTGGCCGCGGTCGGCGCCGTTCTCATCGGGCTCGTGGAGTCCTTCGGCTCGTTCTATTACAGCGCCCTGAAGGACGCGATCGTGTTCGCCGCCATCATCCCCATCGTGTTGTGGCGCTGGCTGTACGTGTCGTCGCACGACGACGAAGAACACGAGGAAGAATAGCGATGCCGTCCGGGCTCCGCATTGCTCTTCTCGCTGCGCTGGCGATTGCCGTCGCGCTGTTGCCGCTGGTCGATGCCGGATTCATCGTCACGCTGATGAACTATATCGGCATCTACACGCTGATCACGCTCGGTCTCGTGCTGCTGACAGGCTCCGGTGGCATAACCTCGTTCGGACAGGCCGCCTTTGTCGGGCTCGGCGCCTATGCCACGGCGTATCTGTCGACCGCGGCCGGCCTGTCGCCCTGGATCGGGCTCCTCGCCGGCATCGTGATCACGTCGGTGGTCGCGCTCGTCATCGGCTACATCACGCTGCATCTCGGCGGACATTATCTGCCGCTGACCACGATCGCCTGGGGCATGGCGATCTATTACAGCTTCGGCAATTTCGAGTTTCTCGGTTCGCATGGCGGCATCGGCGACATCCCGCCGATCAGGCTGTTCGGCTACAGCTTCGACGAACCGCAGAAGCTGTATTACATCATCTGGATCTTCTGCGGCTTGGCGCTGCTGGCAGCCGGCAACCTGCTCAGGTCGCGACAGGGCCGTGCCATTCGCGCGCTGCGCGGTGGCCGGGCGATGTCGGAGAGCCTCGGCATCAATGTGTTCTGGGTCCGGCTCTGCGTGTTCATCCTCGCCGCGGCCCTCGCCGGGGTGGCCGGCTGGCTGTATGCGCATATGACGCGCTTCGTCAGCCCGGCGCCGTTCGGACTGAATGCCGGCATCGAATATCTGCTGATGGCGGTGCTGGGCGGCGCCGGCACGATCGCCGGGGCGGTGGTCGGAGCGGCCTCGGTCGCGCTCCTGAAGAACTGGCTGCAGGATCTCCTGCCGCATCTCTCCACCAACGCAGCCAATCTCGAAATCGTGGTGTTCGGCTGCCTGTTCATCCTCCTGCTGCACAAGTCGCGCAGCGGGATCGTGCCGCTGGTGCGGCAATATCTCCCGCAGCCGGCGATGGCCGCACCCGTCGCGACGTCATCTGCCGCGCAGGCGCTGCCGACAAAGCCGAAACCGCAGACGGGCGCGGCGTTGCTGCGGATCGAAGGGCTGACCAAGCGGTTCGGCGGTCTCGTTGCCGTCGACAATGTCTCGTTTGAAGTGACGGCCGGCACCATCACCGCGCTGATCGGCCCGAACGGCGCCGGCAAGAGCACGACCTTCAATCTGATCACCGGCGCGCTGCCGGCCACCTCCGGCAAGGTGACGTTCGCCGGCCGCGCCTTGTCCGGCATCAAGCCGCACGAGGTCGTGTCGCTTGGCATGGCGCGCACCTTCCAGCATGTGAAGCTGCGTCCGACGATGACGCTCCTCGAAAACGTGATGCTCGGCTGTTACGCGCGCACTCGTTCGGGCTTCGCGGCAGGCGCCCTGAAGCTCGACCGCAACGAAGAAGCCGCGGTGCATGCCACGGCGATGCGCGAGCTGGAGCGGGTCGGCCTCGCGCCCAAGGCGTACGACCTTGCCGGCAACCTGCCGCTCGGGCAGCAGCGCGTGCTGGAAGTTGCGCGCGCTCTCGCCGCGGCGCCGCTCCTGATCATGCTCGACGAACCGGCCGCGGGCTTGCGCAGCCTCGAGAAGAAGGCGCTCGCCGAACTCCTGCGCACGCTGCGGGCGGACGGCATGACGATCCTTCTCGTCGAGCACGACATGGATTTCGTGATGAGTCTCGCCGATCGCGTCGTGGTGCTGGATTTCGGCAAGAAACTCGCCGAGGGCGTGCCGGCCGAGATCCAGGCCAATCAGGCTGTGCAGGAAGCCTATCTCGGGAGCGTCGAATGACTGCGATGCTCGAAGCGAAGGACCTGACCGTATCCTACGGCAAGCTGACCGCGGTGAAGGGCGTGAGCTTTGCCGTGGAGGAGGGCAAGATCGCGACCATCATCGGCCCGAACGGCGCGGGAAAGACGACGCTGCTGAAAGCGTTGATGGGGCAATTGCCGGCGAGCGGCGCGATCACCTATGGCGGGGCCGAGATCGGCGACATGCAGGTCGAGGCGCGGGTCGAGCGCGGCATCGTGCTGGTGCCGGAGACCCGCGAATTGTTCACCGAGATGGCGGTTGCCGACAATCTTCTGCTCGGTGCGTATATCCATCGCCGCAACACCGCGCAGGTGAAAGAGGATTTCGAGCGCGTTTACGACCTCTTTCCGCGGCTGCGCGAGCGGCGGCAGCAGCTTGCCGGCACGTTGTCCGGTGGCGAGCGGCAGATGCTGGCGCTCGGCCGCGCGCTGATGGGACGGCCGAAGCTGTTGATGCTCGACGAGCCGAGCCTTGGCCTTGCGCCGCTGATCGTGCGGGAGATTTTCCGCATCATCGCGCGGCTGGGCGAGCAGGGCGTGACCATGCTGCTGGTCGAGCAGAATGCCCGCGCGGCGCTGGAGACCGCCGATTACGGCTATGTGCTGGAATCCGGCGAACTCGTGCATCAGGGCATCGCATCCGACCTGATGCGCGATCCGAAAGTGATGGCGACCTATCTCGGACGGAGTGCGTCGTGATATTCGCCCGTCGTTCCGGGGCGCGTGCGCAGCACGCGACCCCGGAATCCGGTATGGCCGGGCGAAGGTTTCCGGATTCCGGGTTCGCCGCTTCGCGGCGCCCCGGAATGACAACGAAGCAAATGGCTGCAAGGCAGGAGTAAATCGTGGACTTCTCTTTCACCGAGGAACAGATCCTTCTTCGCGATAGCGTGCGCAAGCTGATGGAGCGGGTTGCAACGCCCGATTATGTGGCGCGGCTCGATCGCGAGAAGGCCTACCCGCATGAACTGTTTGCGGCCTGGACCGAGGCTGGCCTCCTTGGATTGCCGTTTCCCGAAGACCTAGGCGGGGCAGGGGGCAGCGTCTTGGATCTCGCGCTGGTCTGCGAGGAGATCGGCCGCACCAGCGCCGACCTTGTCATGGCTTATGCCGGCGGGCTGTTCTGCGGCCTCACGGTCGCGCGCAAGGGCTCGGACGAGCAGAAGAAGAAATGGATTCCGGCGCTGATCGAAGGGCGGATCAAGTTTTCCATCGGCATTTCCGAGCCGGACGCGGGCTCCGATGTCGGCGCGATCCGCACCGTGGCGCGCAAGGATGGCGGCGACTGGGTGCTGAACGGCCAGAAGGTCTGGCAGTCGGGCGCCGGCGCCAAGGACAACGTGATCTGTCTTTATGCGCGCACCGACATGGAGGCGCATTACCGTCAGGGCATGTCGCTGTTCCTCGTCGACAAGGACCGGCCCGGCATTTCGATGAAGAAGCTCGACATGCTCGGCCGCTATTGCATGGGCACTTACGAGGTCACGCTCGATAATGTGCGGGTGCCGGAAGACCAGGTAATCGGCGGCGTCAACAAGGGCTGGGACTGCCTGTTGTCGGGCCTGCAGACCGAGCGCATCACGGTCGCGGCCTGCGATGTGGGTTCGGCGCAGGGCGTCGTCGATCTCGCGCTGAACTACGCCAAGGAGCGCAAGCAGTTCGGCCGGCCGATCGGCAATTTCCAGTCGATCGCGCATATGCTCGCCGACATGCAGACCGAAGTCGAGGCAGCGCGCTCGCTGATGTATCGCGCGGCCTGGATGGTCGATGCCGGCAAGAATGCCATGAACGAAATCAACATGGCGAAGCTGTTTGCGTCCGAGGTCTACGTCAAGGTCGCCAATCTCGGCATGCAGATCTTCGGCGGCAACGGCTACAGCATGGAATATCCGATGCAGCGCCATTACCGCGACTCGCGCATCGCCACCGTGGTGGCTGGCACATCGCAGATCATGCGCAACATGATCGCGGGCGGCATGGGACTGAAGCCGCAATAGCCTGGTCCGCCCTCATCCTGAGGAGCACGCGCGCGCTTGCCGCGTCTTGGACCCGCTATGGCGGGCGTCTCGAATGATGGGCGGCCCCATGGTTCGAGACGCATTGCTGAGTTTATCATCGGGCCGCGCTGCGCGCGGACCCGTTGGCAATGCTCGTCACCATGAGGCCGTGAGCGGTGGCGTTATGCGGACGCGGTCTTGCGCCGCTCCCACTCGGCGACGAATTTCGGCGCAATCTTGCGGATCCGCTCGATGTCCATGCGTC
>NZ_DATMRX010000085.1:0-8770 GCF_035565855.1 Pseudorhodoplanes sp. | reverse complement strand
AATTCCCAGCGATTTTCCATGCGGCTGAACGGCCCGTCGAGATATTCGACGAGGATCTGCAGGTTGGCGCGATCGAGGGTCGCGCGGCTGCGGAAGGTTTCGCGGATCAGTTTATAGGCCACCGTCATATCGGCGACGATCACGACCACGCCTTCGGCTTCTTCCTTGCGACTGCGCACCTTCATGCCGGCGCAGAGCGGCAGGAATTCCGGATAACGTTCGACATCGGCGACGAGATCGAACATGTCGGACGCGTTGTGCCGGACACGACGTGTCGTGGTGAACTCGGGCATTTCGATTCAGGCTTTCGCTTCACGCGCCGCCTTGAGCGCCGCGAAATCCTCACCCGCATGATGTGACGAACGCGTCAGTGGCGAGGCCGAGACCATCAGAAAGCCCTTGGCATAGGCCACGGTCTCATAGGACTTGAATTCATCAGGCGTGACGAAGCGCACAACCGGATGGTGCTTGCGCGATGGCTGCAGATATTGGCCGATGGTCAGGAAATCGACGTCGGCGCTGCGCAGGTCGTCCATCAATTGCAGAACCTCATTCCGCTCTTCGCCCAGTCCAACCATGATGCCGGACTTGGTGAACATCGCCGGATCGAGTTCCTTCACACGCTGCAGCAGCCTGATCGAATGGAAATACCGCGCGCCGGGGCGCACCGTGAGATAGCGCGAGGGCACGGTTTCCAGATTGTGGTTGAACACGTCCGGCTTCGCGGCGACGACCTGCTCGAGCGCGCCGTCCTTTCGCAGGAAATCCGGCGTCAGGATCTCGATTGTGGTCGTCGGACAGGAGCGGCGGATCGCCGCAATCGTGCGGGCGAAATGCGCAGCGCCACCGTCGTCGAGGTCGTCGCGGTCGACCGAGGTAATCACGACATGGGACAGCCCGAGCTTGGCCACCGCCTCGGCGACATGATCGGGTTCATGCGGATTCAGCGGGTCCGGCAGCCCGGTCCGGACGTTGCAGAAGGCGCAGGCGCGGGTGCAGGTGTCCCCCATAATCATGAAGGTGGCGTGCTTCTTCTCCCAGCACTCACCGATATTGGGACAGCCGGCCTCCTCGCAGACCGTGACCAGCCGGTTTTCCCGCACGATCTCCCTGGTCGCGGCATAGCCCTTCGAGACCGGGGCCTTGACCCGGATCCAGTCCGGCTTTTGCAGGATCGGGCTGTCAGGCCGATTTGCCTTTTCCGGGTGTCGCGGCCGCGGCTGCGAAATGGTGTCGATGATGACCGTCAAATGAGGGGCCTCAAAAAGCCTGCCGTCCCGGAACCCTAGCCCTGCTTTCTAATTACGTTTTGCCACCATTCACCGCAAGGTCGGTAATGTCCCGGCCCGGCCCTTGGAACATCCGTAAATGACCCGCGACACCGTGACCCGCGAGCCTTTCACACGGCTTCAGTTCGTACGTTTTTTCATGTGCGGGCCGATGTACGTCACCTTCGTTCTGCTGGTGGTCGAAGCCCTGTTGTCGGCGGCGACGACCTGGCTGGTGATCAAGGCCGGACGCGACGTGGCCGAAGGCGGCGGTCAGCTGGTCTATGACCTGATATGGATTCTGGTGGTCCAGTGCGCTGCCTATGCAGCCGGGGCCGTGAGCTGGATTTATGCCGAACGGGCCGGGATGCGCGCATTCGGCCTCTACGTCACGAAATTCGCGCGGGATAACCGCCACTTTCCGACGCTGCTCGGCGACCGCCATGCCCGCGAACAGGTCGAACCGTTCCTCACCGGCGAGACCTTCCACACCATCTATCGCCTGATGTACGAGGTCGAGGGCCAGCTCAAGATCCTGCTGGCGCTGATCTTCAATTCCATCGTGCTCGGAATGGAGATCGATGGTCTCCTTCCCCTCGCCTATGGCACCGTCTTCACTACGTTGATCCTGCTGCAATACCTCGTGCGCAAGCGGGTCACCGAAATCTATCTCGACAGCCAGCGCTGGAATAATCGCGTCACCGCGCATGGCTATACGTTGTGGGACAATGTTTTCGCGGGAAACCGCTACAATCTGCGGCTCTGGTTCGCCGGCTTCAAGGAGCGCGCGCGCGGCTGCCTGCAAGCCGCCATCCGCGTGATCGTCGCGCGCGAGGGTCTGAGCGCCGCCGGTGCAATCTTCGGCCTCACCATAGTGTTCACGACGCTGGCCTATATCGCTTTCCGTGATGCCGGCAATACCGTGCTGCTGATCGGCATGGCGGCGACCTTGCCGCGGCAGATCGACATGACCAACGAGGTGCATCAACTCGCGATCGACTTCAACGACGTGCTCGCGGCCTGGACGCGGGTCGGCGGCATCGCCGACAACATGCGGCCGGAGCCCGATCCGCATTTCAACCGCCGCATCAAGTTCGATCGACTGGTGCTGCGCGAAGGCGGCGAAGTGAAAGTCGTGGGATCGGTCGACGACGCCCTGCGCCTGCTGCTGGCGTCTCCGACCGGGCGGATCAATGTGCGCGGCGGCAACGGCTCGGGCAAGTCGACCTTGCTCGCGGCGCTGAAGGGGGAGGTCAAGAACCGCGCCTATTACTGGCCGACGACCGACCGACTCGCCTTTCAGTTTGCCACCAAGCAACCCGAGGCCGACGAAGACGAGGATGAAGAAGCCCCCAGGCGCCGCAGGCGCAAACCGGGATTCTCGTCGGGCGAGCGGCAGATCAAGTCGCTTCAGGAGATTGTCGCCCATACCGAGGCGCCGATTTACCTTCTCGACGAGTGGGATGCTAATCTTGATGGTCCGAATCGCGCCGCGGCCAATGCGCTGGTCGAAGAATTAGCCTCCCGCGCGCGCGTCATCGAAATTTCACATCGCGACGTCGGATAACCCGCTTGTTATTGCGGCGCACAATATTATATTGCGCCGCATCATGAAGACTGCTAATCAGGCAGCAAAGGAAAGAAGAAATGAACGACACCAAACGCCCCGCCTGGAACACCAAATACGGTGTGCGGCGAGTCCGTCGGGAGGAGCCGAGCGTCGAGGACGCCATCGCTGCCGCTCAGGGTCTGACGGATGATCGCGACGAGCAGGTCGAAATTGCAGCTTCGCTGATCGGCCTGCCTCAGGAAGAGGTGCGTGCGGCGATGCTGAAGCTTGCGCCCGCCCGCAAGGAGCAGCGCACCGCGTCGGTCACAACCATTGGCCCGGGTTCAAGGCCGCGCGTCGTTGTCGTCGAAACCAAGCGGCCGCGCCGCACCGCCCTCACCCAGCGCTGACAATTGCACACATGGTCGCGCGATGGCGCGACTACATGTTCAGGACGCGTCCGTAAGCGTCGAGCACCGCTTCTTTCATCGTCTCCGACAATGTCGGGTGCGGGAAGATGGTGTGGAACAGCTCTTCCTCGGTGGTCTCGAGATTCATCGCGACCACGAACCCCTGAATGAGCTCGGTCACTTCCGGTCCGACCAGATGCGCGCCCAGCAACTGGCCGGTCTTCTTGTCGAAGATCACCTTGGCGAGGCCCTGATCCTCGCCCAGCGCGACGGCCTTGCCATTGCCGATGAACGGGAAGCGGCCGACCCGGATATCGATCTTCTTGTCCTTGGCGGCCTGTTCGGTGAGGCCCACGGACGCGATCTGCGGGAAGCAATAGGTGCAGCCGGGAATGAGTTGCTTGTCCATCGCGTGCGGGTGCAGGCCCTTGATCGCCTCGACGCAGATCACACCCTCATGCTCGGCCTTGTGCGCGAGCATCGGCGGACCCGCGACGTCGCCGATGGCGTAGATGCCCGGCACGTTGGTGCGGCACATCCCGTCGATGACGATGGTGCCGCGATCGGTCTTCACGCCCAGTTTTTCCAGCCCGAGATTTTCGATATTGCCGACCACGCCGACGGCGGCGATGACGCGCTCGACCTCGATGGTCTGCGTCTTGCCCTTCCCATCGTCGATGGTGGCGACGACGCTGTCCGCCTTCTTGTCGAGCTTTGCCACCTTGGCGCCGGACATGATGGTCATGCCCTGCTTCTCGAATTGCTTGCGGGCCAGCGCGGCAATCTCGGCATCCTCGACGGGGAGGATCTGCGGCAGCACTTCGACCACGGTCACGGCGGCGCCCATGGTGCGATAGAAGGACGCGAATTCGATGCCGATCGCGCCTGAACCCACGACCAGGAGCGACTTTGGCATTCGGTCCGGATTCATCGCCTCGAAATAGGTCCAGACCAGCTTCTTGTCCGGCTCGAGGCCCGGCAGGACGCGCGGCCGCGCGCCGGTCGCGACGATGATGTGCTTGGCCTGATAGGTCCCCGGCCCGAGCGAGCCCTTCGGCGCTTCGACGGACGATGTCTTCACGGTGATCTTGCCGGGCGCATCGATGAAGGCTTCGCCCCAGATCACGCTGATCTTGTTCTTCTTCATCAGGAAGCCGACGCCGGTATTCATGCGTCCGGCCACGCCGCGCGAGCGCTTGATGACCGCTGGCATGTCGAATTTCACGTTGTCGGCCGACAAGCCGTAATCCTTGGCGTGCTGCATGTAATGGTAGATCTCGGCCGAGCGCAGCAGCGCCTTTGTGGGAATGCATCCCCAGTTGGAACAGATGCCGCCAAGGAACGAGCGCTCGACGATCGCGGTCTTGAAACCGAGCTGGGCGGCGCGGATGGCCGTCACATAGCCGCCAGGACCGGAACCGATGATGATGATGTCGAAGGACGTATCCGCCACGCTATTCTCCAGTCCGCTTGGCGCGGTTGCGCAGGATGAGACTTCGTATGCCGCACTCGATCAAAGTCAAGGCGCAGGCGACCGACAGCGCCATGACCACTAATGGGAACGCAATATTCCGCCCCAACGGGTCCGATGAAATAAACGCGGCGTGGATGAGCGCAAATGCCGGCGGCGTCAGCGCGAGCAAAAGCGTCACAAGGGGGACGATCCAGGGCCACCGCTTGTTCATCTCCGCAAAACCGCATTCTCGGCCGGCAAAAGAGCCGGGCGCCGCGACGAGGGGTGAAATAAACGCCGCGCGCCGGGGTCAATGAAGGTGTCGAAGGACGTGCCAGCCACTCGGTCTCCGGTTCTCTGGCGTCGCCGTGAAAGGGAGATTGTCGCGGCCGGATAGCAGGAATAGCCTGCAAAGAAAACACACGGGAGGACGTCCATGCGCGAGTACCTTGTGCTCAAGTCCCTTGCGGCCGCTTCGCTCGGCCTGTCTGCCTTGTGTAGCGGCGGTGCGTCGGCCGCCGAACTCACGGTGTTCTGCACACAGGCCCTGCGGACCTCGTGCCTGGAGCTCGCGCCGCGCTTTACCGCCGCGACCGGCCACAAGGTGAACCTCGTGGTCGCGCCGTCGGGGCAATTGGTGAAGAAGATCGAGGCCGGCGAAACCGGCGACCTCCTGATCGCCAATGACCGCAATATCGACGCCCTGATCAAGGACAAGAAGGTGACGGGCGAGCGCGTCGACCTGGCGAGGGCGCAGGTTGGCGTTTCGATCAAGGCCGGCGGGCCGCGTCCGGATATCTCGACGCCCGAGGCGTTGCGCAAGACGCTCCTGGAGGCCAGGACGATCGCCTATTCCGCAGGCGGCCTGAGCGGCAACAATTTCGAAAATGCGATGAAAAAGCTTGGCATCCTCGACGAGGTCAAGAAAAAGGCGATCAGCGCGTCACCGGCGGCAAAGGCGGTGGTGAGCGGCGAAGCCGACTTCGCCGTGCAGCAGATCTCCGAACTGATCGCGGTGGAAGGCGCCGAACTGCTCGGTCCCCTCCCCGGCGCGCTCGATCAGGTGACGCAATTCTCGATGGGTGTCCTGTCGGACTCAAAGCAGAAGGATATCGCGCGCGCGATGCTCGATTATCTACGCACGCCCGAAGCGCAAGGCATGATCAAGGCGAAGGGGCTGACGCCGGGGTGAATGGGTCCTGTTGCCCGGGCGAGCGCGTCACACCACCATCATCACCGGATTTTCAATCAGCTTCTTGAACGCCACCAGAAGCTCCGCGCCGAGCGCGCCGTCGATGGCGCGGTGATCGCATGAGAGCGTCACGCTCATGATCGTCGCGGCGACGATCTGACCGTTGCGCACCACGGCACGTTCCTCGCCCGTGCCGACCGCGAGGATCGACGATTGCGGCGGGTTGATCACGGCGGTGAAGTCCTTGATCCCGTACATGCCGAGATTGGATACCGATGACGAACCGCCCTGGTATTCGTGCGGCTTCAGCTTCTTGGCCTTGGCGCGCGCCGCGAGCTCCTTCATCTCGTTGGAGATCGTGGACAGCGACTTGAGTTCGGCCTGGCGGATAATCGGCGTGATCAGACCGAAGGGCAGCGCCACGGCAACGCCGATGTCGGAATGCTTGTGCCGGAGCATCGCGCTCTCGGTCCACGACACATTGGCTTCCGGGACTTTCTGCAGAGCCAGCGCCAGCGCCTTGATGACGAAGTCGTTGACCGAAAGCTTGTAGAGCGGCTTGCCCTCCGCATTCTTGCCGGCGGCGGCGTTGATCTCCTCGCGCGCCGCGGTGAGCTTGCCGAGATCGCAATCCACCGTCAGGTAGAAGGTCGGCATCGAGTTGGTCGCCGCGGTCAGGCGCTGCGCGATGGTGCGGCGCATGCCGTCATGCGGGATGCTCTCGTAAGAGCCGGGTTCGTACAGACCGAGAATCTGCTGATCGCTCATTGCAGGAGCTGCCGCCGCTCCTGCCGTCGCGGCGCTGGCCGGCGCACCGGCAACAGGCGTCGCCTTCAGTCCCTTGCCTGCCTTGGCCGCATCGATGTCGCGCGCGATGACGCGGCCATGCGGTCCGGTGCCCTGGATCTGGGATACATCGAGGCCCGCCTCCTTCGCGAGCCGGCGCGCCAGCGGCGAAGCAAAGACGCGAGCACCGCCGTTGGCCTTCGGGCCTGCGCCCTGCGAGACAGCGCTTCCCGCCTCCTCAGGACGAGGAGCAGCGGGTTGCGGCTTGGCCTCTGATTTCGGAGCCTCATCCTGAGCGGCCCGCCCAGCAGGAGCCTCGAGGGCTGGCGCAGGCTTCGCGGCCGTAGGAGCAGGAGCAGCTGCCGCTTTCGCCGGGGCAGCCTTCGCAGCGCTCGCCGCAGCCTTCACGTCCTCGCCCTCGCTCGCGAGCACCGCGATCACCTGATTGACCGGCACATCGGCGGTGCCTTCAGGCACCACGATCTTGGCCAGCGTGCCCTCGTCGACCGCCTCGACCTCCATCGTCGCCTTGTCGGTCTCGATCTCGGCGATGACGTCGCCGGATTTGACGGCGTCGCCCTCTTTCTTCAGCCACTTGGCGAGATTGCCCTTCTCCATCGTCGGAGAGAGCGCGGGCATGCGAATGTCGATCGGCATCGCGAGCTCCGCTACCGGTATGTCACAGCTTTTGCGGCATCGACGATCTCGGCGACCGAAGGCAGCGCCAGCTTTTCGAGGTTCGCCGCGTACGGCATCGGCACATCCTTGCCGGTAATGCGCATGACCGGGGCGTCGAGCCAATCGAACGCCTTTTCCATCACGCGTGCGGAAATCTCGGCGCCGATGCCGCTCTGCGGCCAGCCTTCCTCCACCGTGATCAGCCGTCCGGTCTTCTTCACCGACTCGATGATCGTGGCATCATCCATCGGACGCAGCGTGCGCAGATCGATGACCTCGGCATAGATGTGTTTCTTGGCAAGCTCCTCGGCGGCTTTGAGCGCGTAGGTCATGCCGATCGAGAACGACACGATGGTGACGTGATTGCCGGGCCGCACCACCTTCGCCTTGCCGATCGGCAGCACGAAGTCATCGAGTTTCGGCACCGGGAACGAGTGGCCGTAAAGAATCTCGTTTTCGAGGAAGATCACCGGATTGGGATTGCGGATCGCGGCCTTGAGGAGGCCCTTGGCATCGGCCGCCGTATAAGGCGCGATCACGATCAGACCGGGAATCGCCGAATACCAGGCGGAGAAATCCTGGCTGTGCTGTGCAGCGACACGCGCGGCGGCGCCGTTCGGCCCGCGGAACACGATCGAGGCGCCCATCTGTCCGCCGGACATATAGAGCGTCTTGGCCGCGGAATTGATGATCTGGTCGATCGCCTGCATCGAGAAGTTGAAGGTCATGAATTCGACGATTGGCTTCAATCCGGCGAGCGCGGCGCCGACGCCAAGGCCGGCAAAGCCGTGCTCGGTGATCGGCGTATCGACCACTCGCTTTGGCCCGAATTCCTGAAGGAGGCCCTGCGTCACCTTGTAGGCGCCCTGATACTCGGCGACCTCCTCGCCCATGACGAAGACGGACTCGTCGCGCCGCATCTCTTCGGCCATCGCGTCGCGCAAGGCTTCGCGAACAGTCTGAGTCACCATCTCGGTGCCGGCAGGAACATCCGGTTCGGGCTCCTGTTCCGGCTGCGGCGGGGTCGCGACGGCCGAGATGGACTCGTCCTTTTCGATCGGCTCCTCGGAAACGGGAGCGTCCGGGGCCTGCGACTCTTCGATCTTTTGCTGCGTATCCGGCCGCTCGGGGTTGCGTTGCGGCGCCGCGCTGATCGCCGATGCATCCTCGCCATCGCCGAGCAGCACTGCGATCGGTGTATTGACCGCGACATCGGCGGTGCCTTCGGGGACGAGGATCTTGCCGAGCGTGCCTTCATCGACCGCCTCGACCTCCATCGTCGCCTTGTCGGTTTCGATCTCGGCGATGACATCGCCGGACTTGACCGCGTCGCCTTCCCGCTTCAGCCACTTGGCAAGGTTGCCCTTCTCCATCGTCGGCGAGAGCGCGGGCATCAAAACTTCAATCGGCATGGACGCTCTCTATTCGGGCAAG
>NZ_DATMRX010000084.1:0-4390 GCF_035565855.1 Pseudorhodoplanes sp. | reverse complement strand
GCGTTGGCGCGCGATGCCGACGATGTCGTCGAGATCGGCCAAAGTGAGATCGGGCGCGATCTTCAGGAGAAGCGGCGTCCGACCGCCCTGGGCGCGGTCGCGGGCCTCCAGCGCGCGGGCCAGCAACTGGTCGAGATTCTTCGCCTCCTGCAAGTTGCGCAAGCCGGGCGTATTCGGCGACGACACGTTCATGGTGATGTAGGACACCACCGGGGCGAAGGTCTCGACGAGACGCACGTAATCGGCGTTGCGGTCCGCGCTCTCCTTGTTGGGGCCGAGATTGATGCCGACGATGCCGCCCCGATGCTGGCGCGCAGCGAGCCGGCGCAGCACGGCGGCGGCGCCTTCCGAATTCAGCCCGAGCCGGTTGATCACCGCCCGGTCGGCGTCGAGCCGGAACAGCCGCGGCTTCGGATTGCCGGGTTGCGGCCGTGGCGTCACGCCGCCGACTTCGACGAAGCCGAATCCCAGCCGGAGCAGAGCATCCGGAACCTCGGCATTCTTGTCGAAGCCGGCCGCGAGCCCCACGGGGTTCGGGAACGTGAGCCCGAACGCCTCGACCTTCAGTCGCGGATCGTCCGGCCGGGCAGGCGGCAGCGGCGCCCATTGCAGACTGCGCAGGGCGATTCGGTGGGCTTCTTCGGGATCGAAACAATGCAGGATCGGGCGCGCCAGGCGCTCCAGAAGGGCGATCACGCCGGGGAGACTCCATATTTTCGAGGCGCGCGACCGTAGCTATCGTCACAGCGGCGCACAAGAAACCCTATTGCAGGGCTGGACAGCGTCCGCAAACGGGACTAATTCCTACGAAGGTAGGACAAAAGTCTCACAGCCGCGCTCGCGGCGCATGGAATCGCCATGCTGACGCACGCACAGATTTGGACTGCCATCGACCGGCTCGCGGCGCGTGCCGGCCTGTCGGCTTCCGGCCTCGCCAAGAAGGCCGGGCTCGATCCCACGACCTTCAACAAATCGAAGCGGATCACGCCGGACGGCCGGGCCCGCTGGCCCTCGACCGAATCGGTCGCGAAATCCCTGGCCGCCACCGGCACCAGCGTCGAGACCTTCATCGCACTGATTTCCGAGGCGCCGCGGCCGATCACGCAGGCGGTGCCGCTGATCGGTTTCGCCGAAGCCGGATCGCGCGGTTACTTCGACGATGGCGGCTTTCCGGTGGGAAAGGGATGGGACGAAATCGCCTTTCCGTCCGTCAACGACGAGCATGCCTATGCGCTGGAGATTTCCGGCACGTCGATGGAGCCCGCCTATCGCAAGGGCGACATCATCGTGGTGTCGCCCGGCGCACCGGTGCGGCGCGGCGATCGCGTGGTGGTCAAGACCAAGGATGGCGAGGTCATGGTCAAGCAGCTCGCGCGCAAGACCGCGAAGACCATCGAGCTGCATTCGCTCAATCCGGAACATCCCGCGCGCACACTTCCAATGTCGGACGTGCTCTGGGTCGCGCGCATCATGTGGGCGAGCCAGTAGAGTTTCGCACTGCGCGCGCAAGCATTCCGAAACCACTCCGACCTCATCCTGAGGAGCGTCCGAAGGACGCGTCTCGAAGGATGCGGCCGAAGCAACCGCAGCGCCCAAGACGTGAGGCCGTGCTACGCGCTCCGCGCCAGCGCGCCGTCGATCATGTCGACCGTGTTCTTCAGCCCATAAGCCGCGACGAAGGTGCCGAAGCGCGGGCCTTTCTCCTGGCCGAGCAGCACCTGGTAGAGCATGTTGAACCAGTCGAGCGAGACGCCGGGCTTGCCGTCCTTGGCCTTCTTCTTCTCGTCCAGAAACGGCTCGCGG
Organism: Pseudorhodoplanes sp.; assembly: GCF_035565855.1. Classification (GTDB taxonomy): domain Bacteria; phylum Pseudomonadota; class Alphaproteobacteria; order Rhizobiales; family Xanthobacteraceae; genus Pseudorhodoplanes. The sequence goes on along the minus strand of NZ_DATMRX010000084.1, from coordinate 2,587 downwards.
CGTCCGATCTCGTAGACCACGTCCTGGATCGCTTCCGCCGTCGCATCGACCGGCATGTTGGACAGCGCATCGCGCAAATCCATCAGCGCCGCGCGTTCCTGCTCGGTCGGCTCGCGGAACTTTTTCGTCGGTAGCACGAAGTCGCGATAGTAGTTCAACGCATAACCGACCATCGCATTCAGCCGCGGATGCGTCTGCGGGCTGACGCCCGGCCGATAGCGCGCGATGAAGCCCCACAGCGTTTCGGCATTTTCCGCGTTCGACGACGACACCAGCGTCAGCAGAAGCTGGAAGTTGATCGGCATGTCGGGCGCCGGCGGATTGCCGGAATGGATATGCCAGACCGGGTTCGACAGCCGCTGCTTGGCGTCCTGCCTCTGGTAGCCGTCGAGGAACTGGAAATATTCGTCGACGTTGCGCGGGATCACGTCGAAATACAGCCGCTTCGCCGCCTTCGGCTCGCGATACATGAACAGCGACAGCGATTCCGGCGAGGCATAGCGCAGCCATTCGTCGATGGTGAGACCGTTGCCCTTCGACTTGGAGATCTTCTGTCCCTTTTCGTCGAGGAACAATTCGTAATTGAAGCCCTCGGGCGGCGTGCCGCCGATCGCGCGGTTGATCTCGCCGGACAGCTTCACTGAATCGATCAGGTCCTTGCCGGCCATCTCGTAATCGACGCCGAGCGCGTACCAGCGCATCGCCCAGTCCGGCTTCCATTGCAGCTTGCAGCGCCCGCCGGTCACCGGCGTCGTGACGCTTTCCTTGGTGTCCGGGTCTTCATAGGTGATCGTGCCGGCCTTTGCGTCATGCGCGATCACCGGCACCTGCAGTACGATTCCGGTGCGTTCGGAGATCGGCAGGAACGGCGAATAGGTCTGCGCCCGCTCCTCGCGCAGCGACGGCAGCATGATCGCCATCACCTTGTCGTAATGCGCAAGAACCTGCAGCAGCGCCTTGTCGAAGCGGCCCGACGTATAGCAATCGGTCGCCGAGAGGAATTCGTAGTCGAAGCCGAAGGTGTCGAGGAAGGCACGCAGCCGCGCATTGTTGTGCGCACCGAAGCTCGGATGCGTACCGAACGGATCGCGCACCCTGGTCAGCGGTTTGCCGAGATCCTGCGCCAGCATCTCGCCGTTCGGCACATTGTCCGGCACCTTGCGAAGTCCGTCCATGTCGTCGGAAAACGCGATCAGGCGGGTTCTGACCTTGTCCTCGGTCAGGACCCGGAAGGCATGGCGGACCATCGTGGTGCGGGCCACCTCGCCGAAGGTGCCGATATGCGGCAGCCCGGAGGGACCATAACCGGTCGAGAAGATCACCTCGTCCTTCGGTTTGCGCTTCAGCCGCGCGACGATCTTGCGCGCCTCTTCGAACGGCCAGGCGCCGGATTGCTCGGCGAGCGCGCGAAGTTGAGCGGCGTCAATGCTTGCAGCGTCGGACACAGACATCTCGATTCCATTTTTAGATTTAGAACGGGCTCACCGGGAAATACCGCAGCCACAGATCGGTGAAGCGGCCTTTCTCCCAGAGGCGAAACAGGGCGTAATTCAAAGCCTGGCGCACCGTGTCGTTGCCCTTCTTGACCGCGATCCCGACGCCCTCGCCGAAATACTTGCTCTCGAAGAACGGGCCGCCGGCGAAGGCACAGCATCCTTCGGAATCGGTGCCGTTGATCCAGAACGACAATGCGATTCCGTCGCCGAAAGCATAATCCACCTCGCCGCGCCGCAACGCATCGCGCGCCGCATCGGCGGTGAGATAGGCGACCGGCTGCGCCTCGGTGAACAGGGTCTTGAGGTAAGCCTCATGCGCCGAGCCGCCGACCACCGCGATTTTCTTGCCCTCGAGTTGCTCGGGCTTGAGCACCGGCGTCGCCGTCGCCTTCAGCGTCGCAAAGCGCGCCGGCACCCGATAATAGGGATCGGTGAAATCCATCACCTTGCGGGTCTCGCCGTTGACCGCGAGCGAAGCGATCACCGCGTCGCCGCGGTTTTCATTCAGCGCCGGCACAAGCGTATCGAAGCGGCGCATCTGGATCGTGCAGGTGATCTTCAGTTCGTCGCAGATCAGCCGCGCCAGATCGACGTTGAAACCGACCGGGTGCCCGTCCTGATTGGCGTAGTTGAACGGGGGGTAATCGGTCTCGGTCATGAACCGGATTTGCGACAGACGCGACATGTCCGGTCGCTCCGGGCGTCGCTTCGGGTCCCAGAAGCCCGGATAGGGCGAGGGGGCGGGCGCCATCTCCTTGGGCGGCGCCACATGCGGTTGCGCATCCGCCCGCGTGGACGGGACCGCGAGCAAGAGCCACGCGAGGACGCTGGCAAAGGACGCCCGGCACACTTTCTGGTGGTATCTGGTGCTGAAAATAGGCAATACTCGCATCCGTTGTCGGAGGTTTCGAATACCCGTTTCTATAGCAGAGTGCCTGTAGCGTAACATTTGTGGTCGTGGGGCGGCCATGCGGGGGCCCAGGTCACATGCCGAGCCGGCCGGCCGGCATGCGCGCGATATGTCTTACGGCCCGCGGCCGGGTTCAAGGCCGGAATCCGATTCGGCACGGATTCGTGCCCGGCTCGCTGCC
>NZ_DATMRX010000083.1:0-11430 GCF_035565855.1 Pseudorhodoplanes sp. | reverse complement strand
GTTCGCCCACATCCGGCCAAGCGCGGCGAGCATCGCCTCGGTGTCGAGGCGCGGGTCGTCCGGCCCCGGCAGGCTGGCCGAGCCAAGCGCGGCGCCTCCCTTGAGCGCCTGCCCCGCAAAGGTCGTGAGAGCGCGGCCCGGTCCTACTTCGAGGAAAAAAGGCTGCTTGCCGACCGGACCCTTTTCATCGGCCAGTGCGGCCAGCGAGTCGGCGAAGCGCACGGCATGGCGCAGTTGGTCGCTCCAGTAGCAGGGCGTCGCGACTGCCGCATCCGCCCATCGGCCTGTAAGTGTCGAGACGAAGGGCTTTTCCGGAGCGGAGAGGGCGACCGATGCAACGACATCACGAAATTCGCTAAGCATCGGATCCATCATGGCGGAATGGAAAGCGTGCGACGTGTGCAGTCGCCGCGCCGCGATATTTCGCTCGGCAAGCGTGGTTTCCAGACGCTCGATCGCATGATGCGGCCCCGACAGCACAGACAGGCCCGGCGCGTTCACCGCCGCGAGCGATACATCATCACGGATGAATTCCCCGAGGCGCGCGTGGTCTGCCATCACGGCGATCATGGCGCCGCGCGGCATTGCGGCGATGAGCTGTCCCCGGCGCGCGATCAGCAGCAGTGCGTCATCGAGCTTCATGACGCCGGCGATTGTCGCGGCGACATATTCGCCCACGCTGTGGCCGACCATTGCAGCGGGCTCGATTCCCCATGAGCGCCATAGAGCGGCGATCGCATATTCCACGGTGAACAGCGCCGGCTGCGCCCAGGCGGTGTTCATCAATTCGGCCGCCGCCTGCTTGCGTTGCCTCTCGGGCGGGAAAAGAAGCGTGCGCAGGTCACGCCCAACGTGGCTCTTCAATACTTTCGCGCAATGATCGATCGCGTCGCGCACCACGGGCTCGCTTCGATACAGGGCCTCTGCCATCCCCGGATATTGCGATCCTTGGCCGGGGAACATGAACACGACAGGACGCGGGCCAGCGGCTACGCAGGTTTCGAGCGTTTCTGGCTCGCGCAACGCCGCGATCGCGGCAGCGCGGTCGTCAGCGCCAACGACCAGCGCGCGCCGGTGCCGAAAAGCGCGCCGCCCCGTGTGCAATGTAAAAGCCGCGTCCGGCAAGGCGATTTCAGGATGCGCCTGCAGGTGCATGGCGAGCCGGCGACATGCCGTATCGAGGCTTGTCTGGCTGCGCGCCGAAAGCACGAGGAGCTGGTGCTTCCGTTGTTTCGCCTGCTCTTCCCGCACCGGCGCCTCTTCCAGAATCAGATGCGCGTTGGTGCCGCCGACGCCGAAAGAAGAGATGCCGGCCCGCAGTGGCGCGCCGTTCCGCCGCCACGGCTGCAGGTCCGTCGATACGTAGAACGGGCTCGATACGAAGTCGATGGCTGGATTGGGCGCACGATAATGCACGGTCGGCGGTATCGCCTTGTGCTCGAACATCAGCACGGTCTTGATCAGTCCGGCGACACCTGCCGCGCAGGAGAGATGGCCGAAGTTCGACTTGACCGATCCAATGCCGCAAAAGCCGCGCCGGTCCGTATGTTCGCGGAACACGTCGATGAGCGCCGAGAGCTCGATCGGATCGCCGAGAATGGTACCGGTGCCGTGGGCCTCGATATAGCCGATAGTCTCGACACCGACGCCGGCCATTGCCTGTGCGGCCCGGATCGCGCCGGCCTGGCCGCGAAAGCTCGGCGCCGTGTAGCCCGCTTTGTCGCTGCCGTCATTGTTGAGCCCTACGCCGCGGATGACGGCTCGTATGTTATCCCCGTCGGCGAGCGCACGGTCGAGCCGCTTCAGCACAACGAGGCCCACGCCGCTTCCCACGATCGTGCCCTGCGCCTCGGCGTCGAACGGACGGCAATGTCCATCCGGCGAGAGGATTGAGCCAGGCGTGTAGAGATAGCCCCCATATTGCGGCACCCGCACGGTGACACCCCCGGCGAGCGCGATCTCGCAGCGGTCTGCCTGCAGGCTTTCGCAGGCGAGCGAGACGGCAACCAGCGAGGTGGAACAGGTGGTCTGGACCACCACGCTCGGACCGCGCAGGTCCAGCCGATAGGATGCCTGCATGCACAGATGGTCCTTGTCGTTGGTGACCATAAGCTGCATGCCGTCGAGATAGCCGAGGACCTCGCGGTTCAGATAGAGCTGGTAGAGATAGGTGCTCTGCTCGCAGCCGCCGAACAGGCCGATCGCGCCCTCATAAGTCGAGGGATCGTAGCCGGCGTCCTCCAGCGCCTCCCAGGTCGTTTCGAGGAAAAGCCGGTGCTGCGGATCGGTAAGCGCCGCGTCGCGCGCCGAGAAGCCGAAGAATTCGGCATCGAACTGGTCGACCTCGTCGAGCACCGGCGACGCGTGCACGTAACCGGGAAGCTGCGCGACCTCGTCCGGTATGCCGGCGGCCCGCACATCTTCCGGGCCGAGCTGCGTTATCGACTCGACGCCCTTGGCCAGATTGTCCCAGTATTGATCGAGATCATTCGCGCCGGGAAATCGTCCACGCATGCCGATGATGGCGATCGGATCGAACTTTCGCTGTGCACGGAAACCGTCACCGTCCGGCATCGGATGTCCCCTCAAAGTACCGGAGGCGCACCACGCGTCGCCATGATGCGCAGCGGAATCTCGACATGGGGCTCGCCGCCGCTGACGACGTGCAACGCCCCGACATATTGCGCTTCCGGCGCATAGATCGCTTCGTCGAGCGGCAAGGCGAGCGTGACCCGCGCTTCCTGGCCGGGCGCCAGCTCGAACTCGTTGGGCTCGCGCATGATGTTCGGAACGAACGCCGGACCGACGCCGTCGCTGCGGCGCGCATCGGCGACTTCGCACCGGATAACGGCCGGCACGTCGCGCGTGTTCGAGATCGAGAAGGAAGCATTTGCCGTCGAACCGAGCGCAGCGACGAGTTCGATGGCGAAACTGTCCGCCTTGGTCCGGCTCGCGGTCGCGAGCACGCCGGACAGGAACTCCTGCTCGCTCTGGGCTCGCAGGTCATTCAGCCCGTTGAGAAGCTCGAAATAGCTCGCGCCGAGCTGGCTCAGATAGTCTGGAAGGCGGCGTTCCAGATGTTCGGCGGCGGTCTTCTGGATCTGGTCCGAACCGAGCTGGCCGGCCGCCATTCGCTCGCTGAGCGTGCGATAGGACCGAGCGATATGCGCACTGAGCTGAGTCGAATAGTCCGTGATCTGCTGGAACCAGATCGCAGGGTCGGGCGAGGTGAGTTCCGGAGGCGACGGAACCGGCGCTGTCCCGGGTATCAGCACCTGCGTCAGTTCGTTGGAGTAGGCTGTGACGTTGCGCACCAGATCCGCGAAGAATTGCAGGGTGAGCTGGGAAAGCTTCTCATTGAGAGCGTGTCCGCGCTGGCGATAGAAGGCGGTCAGCATGTCCTGCAGAGCATTTGGCTCCAGCTCGCCTCTTGCGATGCGCTCCATCACGCGCTGGTAGAGATCCTGCGTTCTTTCCGCAGCGCCTGCCGTGGCGCGGAGGTATTGGCTATACCAACCGGACCAGTCATTGGCCCAGGCGATCGTACCTGCCGATGCCTGTCGATCAGCAGCAGCCACAGCCGCAACCTATGGTGAATGCGTCGCAGTCGCGCGGCAGTATCGCGATCGCGATGCGGATCGGGCGATGATCGCAGCCGGTGAGAGTGAGATCGGCTGTTGCAACGAGACACCCGTCGACGTCCCGAGTGCCCCGTTCGGCCTCATCGCGGGGTTCATTGCCGGGCGTCGGTTGCCGTTCAGGCGCGCCAATTCTCACGGCGATCAATATCTCGCGTTCGGCGCAGGGCGCGAGAGTAAAGCTCTTCGGCTCGAAGCTAACCGTTTCCACAGGCGCCGCGCCGCCGCCCCTTGTGTGCCAGGCGCCGAGTTCGACGGTGATCGTCTTTTCGCGCCGGCGCTCGTTCTCGACCACCACGGGAATGACCCGCTGCTCGCCGACGCGCGCATAGATCACCATGTCGACGTCGCCGATGCAGCAGAAGCATTCGCAATGATCAGGCCGGCAATGATGGCAATGACAATCGTGGTGATGGTGGTGGTGATAACCTTCGAGATGGTGGTGATGATGATCCTCATGACCATGATGATGGTGTTGCCAGCCATGATGGTGATGCCTGTGGTGCCGGCACTCGTCGCAGCCGCAGTCATGCCGATGCGGGTCCGGGTAGTAGCCGCGCATCGATTGGCCGCCGGGCCGCCCTGCCGGGCTGGCCATGCCGGCATATTGCTCATAGAGGGAGCTCAGCCAGTCGGTCGAAGGACTGCGCATGAGATCGCCATATCTGCGTTCGCGCCATCCGGGATAGAGCCGATCCATCCCTTCCAGCAGCGTCATGTTCATCCAGTCAGGTTGTCGCACGATAGAGTTCATGATCGACCCCTCGTCTTGCGCCGCGGTGTGGTACCCGCCGGCTTCCTGTTACGCTTCTCGGATGGTGTCTCGTCCGGTTGTTCCTGTGGCTGCGTCTCGCCCGATGGAAAGATCACGATGTCGAGTGTCGCGTTCATCAGCGGCACGCGCGCGCGGGCGCGCATGCCTGGTGGAGGCGGCTCGGGCAGGGATATGCCGACCTCGACGCTTCGCGCCTCACCCGGCGCTACCGTCACCTGCCCGTCCGGAACGGAAAGCGAGAGGCTGCCGACACGCGCCCTGCTGCGGCGAGAAGGAAGCACCAGAACGTCGACGACCTCGTCCGCCCTTAGGTCCGGCTTGCCCGCAAGGTCCTGGATGGCTTCGCCAATGTCGATTGCGGGCGCGAGATCGTCGCGCAACGGCACATCGCCAAGATCGGCAATGCGTGCCGGAGCATTGCCTGCATTGGCGACGGTGATGGTCTTTGTCTGCCAGCCATCGCGTCTGTTCTCGACCCAGAGCGTACTCGGCTCCACGCGCAGAGACACCGCCTCCGAGACGTAGAGCTTGGCCCCCCGGGACTCGCCCAATATGTCGAGCTCGACGGCATACTCGCCAGCCGGCGTGGTCAGCGGGAGGGACAGCGCCAGGCGAAGCTCACGTAGCTGGCCCGCGCGCAACACGGTCGTCGTCACGCTTTGGCGCGACGGCAGCCGACCCAGTCGGCCAGAGCGGTCCTTGAGACCGACATCCCGCAGAACCATGCTGTGTTCGCCCGGGTTTGCCAGTGTGATGTCAGCCGCGACGGCTCGTGGCGGCCCGATAAAAAGGATCGGCTTATCCGGCGCTGGTTCTACGACGATACGGGCCGGGTCGATCATCGCGCACCACTCATGACCCGAGGCGAATGCGAAGGCCGTTGCCGGTGCGGGTCGGAGGCTCGGCCTTCGGTGCGTCCCGCGGCGCCTCATGGCGAGGCATCGGCGCCCAGTTCGCGGGCGCGCCTGCTATCGCAACCTGCGGGCGGCGATCCAGCTCCTGCACCACCATCTCCTGCTCGCCCGACAGGGTGAAGCCCCAGACCTCCATGCCGAACAGAGAGAAGGCGACGCGATGCCGGTAGGGCTGGCGGACGCACAGATCGGGAACCTTCCCGATATTCGCGGTCATGCACAGATCGAGCGTGACCGGCCTGAGGTCCACCTTGATGTTGTCGTCAACCTGGAGGGGCCTGATGTCGTAGGTGTAGTCGGATTTCAGCGGCTTGATGTCGAAGCCGTAATCGGACTTGAGAGGCTTGATGTCGTAAGTGTTGGTGCCGTCGGTCTTGAACGTATCCGGCGCGTGTAGCGTGAGATCGGCCTTAAGATTGTCAAGACCGACAATATCGACCGTATTCTGCGATTTTACTTCTACGTCTGCCAAGGTGCCTCACATTTGATCGAGATGCACGACAACGCAAAATTATTGGATTCCTCAATTTGACTTGATACCAATTGTACTGTCAAGGACTCCAAGTAATCTATCCAAACTCGTCCATCAAAGTGGAAAATCAATTCGGATCGGAGCGAGGCTTTGCGTCGGCGACATCCAGGGATTGCGAAGACTGGCGGGCGGACCATGGCTTTGAGGGCGCTTGCCGCGCAAGAAGCGTCCTGGCAGGCCCTCATCGACCGCTTTGTTCGCACCACCACTCCTGCGGAATGCGGCTACGTCGCAGCGTGGGCGCTCGATTGCGGCCCGCATGGCGAGATCGCACCGACAGTGCTGGCGGCGCCGAGCGACATACCCGCACGCCCCCTTGGGAAGCACGAGATCTTCCTCTGGCTCGGGGTACCGTCGGCCGACGAGGCCTCCATCGCGATGGCGACAATCCTGCTCGACACGGCCGAGCGGACACAGGCCAACGCCTTTGCGCATCGTGCCGACCGCGCCAGCTACGTAGCGGCTCATGCGATGGCGCGCAGGCTGCTGGGCCGCGTTATGGGCTACGCCCCGGACGAGATCCGCCTTGCGCGCGATGCTTACGGCAAACCCTATATCCGGCCTGTCGGCTCGGACGCGGCCCCGCACGTCAGCATCAGCCATGGACGGGGTCTTGTCGCTGTCGCCCTGGGGGCGTGCCCGGTCGGCATCGATATCGAGCAGTTGGCTCAGCCACTCCGTCTCGACGCCATCGCGGAACATGTGCTGTCGCCGGACGCGCATGCCAGGCTGCTCGAGGTCGACGCCCAAGCTAGGCCCGCGCTGTTCCTGCGTTTCTGGACGCTCGGCGAGGCCTTCATCAAGGCGACCGGCCTCGGCCTCGCGCAAGATCTTCGAAGTTTCACCTTCACGCCGGCAGGCGAGCCGCGCCTGTTGCATGTCGATCCGCGCTTGGGACCTGCCGCCAGATGGCGGTTCGGCATCATCTGACGCGCAAGGGCGCGTGCTCCCCCTATTGACCTGCGTCAGGCGGCGCGTTGCGGAAATGGACGCACCGTCCGCCGCCTGTCCGATCGCGGGCGCTGAAGGTCAGTTCGCTTCGCCCCGTGCAAGCGCGGCGGATCTTTCCAGGCTGATGCCCGCCGCCAGAGGATCGGCGTGCCGATGAACCAGCCGCCAATCTTGCTCTTCCCGGCGATACACCAAAGTGACGCGCAAAGCCCAATCCTGGGCCGGCAGGCCACCCACCTCAACATGCGCCCGTTCGATCGTTACAAGCACGACGAGGTCGGCGGAGCTGTAGGATTCAACCAGTTCCTGCGCAAAAGTGCCGTTCCTGAAGAACCGACCCATCGCCGCCCACCGCTCGCCTGTGATGTCCGAGCCGCGCGTGACCGTTCCACCGAACGGGGACATCAACGTGAAGTCGTCGGTAAGCTTGACGGAAGCGCGATATTCTTCGACGTCGCCGCGCAGGAGCGCCGCGTTTGCTTCCTTGGATCGCTGAACGAGCGCGACAACTGCCTGATCGGAGGCTGAGCGTCCTCCGGCCTGGGCCGCCGCACTACTCGATCTGGCGACCTGGGGCATTGCGAGGCCGGCTCCTGCCGCGCCAAGAACTGAACGTCGTGAGGCTGGCATGATTTCTCTCCTTCCACGATCTCGACGGTGCGAGGCGATCATATGCGGTTAGCGGGCAGGCCGACGCGTCGTCAGTTCCTCGGCCGGATCACTGTTCCATTCGGGTCAAAAGACTGTGCAGCGGGTGGAACGACAGCTTCGGCCGGACGCCATCCGGCAGTCTCGGTGCTATGTGAGCGGCGAAGAAGCGGGCCGCGTCTTCTCTGGAATCCCACACTTCGACGATCCTCCAGCCGCCATCAAGGGGGTGCGACATATGCATGACGAAGCCGGGTGCCTGCCTCAACGCGTCGCCCACGAGGGCCAGCATGCCGTCGTAACCTTGCGAGGACTGGCCACTTACTTGGGAAATCATCATCACCGACATTTTCTTTCTCCGCGGCGAAGGTCTATGAGATCGCGCATCGACACCGATTTATCCAGTGATATGATTTCAGCGACATGCTGAATGAGATTGACCTTTCGCGCGTCGACCTCAACCTGCTGGTTCTGTTCGAGACCGTGACGGAGGAACGCCACGTCGGCCGGGCAGCGGAGCGATTGAACCTTTCGGCTTCCGCGGTCAGTCACGGTCTCGGCCGGCTCAGGCGGTTGCTCAATGATCCGCTATTTCTCAGGACGCCAAAAGGTGTCGTTCCGACGTCGCGCGCGCTGGAACTCGCCGCACCTGTCGCCGACATCCTTGCCAGGGTGAGAAACGTCGTCTCGACAGCCGCGCCTTTCGACCCGACCACATCGTCGCGCCGGTTCACGGTCGCGGCTCCGGACGGAATATCGGGCGTGGTTCTGCGCCCGCTTCTCGCCGAACTGAACCAGCTTGCGCCGCACATCGACATTGCCGTGCGTCAGATCTTGCCGTCGCCGGCCCGCGTCTGGCACTCGGCGATCGCTGACCTCGAAACCCGCGCGATGGACATCGCGATCATCCCGTCCGACGACATCCCGTCACGTTTCCATCGGCGTTGCATCTACAAGGAGGATTTCCTGGTCGCGGTGCGCGCCGGACATCCGTTTGCGGACAATCCGAATCTCGAACGGTACTGCGAGTCGCGGCATCTGGTGGTCTCGCATGGCGGCGATTCCCATGGCTTCGTCGACGAACTTCTCGCGAAGCAGGGCATTTCGCGGCGGGTCGCGCTGACCGTCCCCAATTTCATGCTGGCTCTTGCCGTCGTCGCCGAAAGCGACTTCATCGCCGCCTTGCCAAGGCGGTTCATCGCCATGCATGCCGCCCGTTTCGGGCTCGTTGGCCTGAAGCCGCCGCTCCCCCTTCCCGGGTTCAGCGTGAATGCCCTGGCGCCGAAGGTCGCGATGATGGACGCTGGCTTGGGCTGGCTTTTCAATCTCATCGCAAGCACGGCTCAACCCGAACCCAACGCTGGTCGGCCGCATAGATGACCAGCCGACCGTTGCATGGCGCGGTGCGTCGAGACGCGTCTCATTTGGTCGTGGGGCGCCAATGCGAATTGAACCGAATTTCAAAGCCGCCAGGGCTGCTACTGCGGCCGTGGATCGCGTGCTTTCGGCTTTCCCGAACGACGCCACGGATCATTACGTGAAGGGGGAAATCCTCCGCGGCGGCGGAAAGGACTTCGAAGCCGCTATCGATGAATTCAAGACGGCGGTCTCGATAAATCCCAGTCTGGCACCCGCCTACGCATCGCTCGGCAATGCGGAAATACGAGCCGGCCGGGCAGAAGAAGCATTCGCTCCTCTTCAAACGGCAATCCGGTTAAGCCCGCGAGATCCTCTGCTGAATATCTGGTATTTCAATGTTTGCCGCGCGTACACGCATCTTGCCCGGGACGCTGAGGCGGTTGAATGGTGTCGCAAGTCCGTCGCAATCATTCCTTTCTGGATTGCCTATGTCGATCTGGCCTCTGCATATGCTTGGCTGGGGCGGGATGCCGAAGCACGCGCCGCCATCGGTGAGCTTCTTAAGCTAACGCCGAACTACACTGTCGACCGGTGGGAGCATGCGGGTTTTTCGAACAATCCAGTTTTCCTGGCCCAATATCATCGGATCGTCGAAGGCCTGCGCAAAGCTGGCTTGCCTGAGAATAGCCAGCCAAGCTGGGATCAATGTGAGCCCACTGAGAGATGGATGTTGTCATAATCGGAGGGCCAGAGCCTCGGTGACGCCCCTGCGAGGCTACGCCACACGGCTTGCGCGTCGATCGACCAGAGCGCAAGCCGATGGCACGTACTCGGAACTATGCGCCGAGCGTCGCCCTGACCCGCGCGCGGGTGTAGGGCAGATCGTAGATCCGCTTGCCCATCGCGTGCTTGGAGGGATGGGCGATGGCCCCGGCGGTCGGCCAATGAGCCGCTTCCGCAACACCGAGATAAGGTGTTCCGGGGTTATCGATCAGGTAAACTTCGACGCTGTCGGGGACCTAGCTGAAACGCAGGATCGGATAGGAAGACCAATCCGCGCTGGTGTTGTCGAATTGCACCGCTTCGTAGAGGGGCCAACTCATCGCTTGCAGGATGCCGCCCTCGGTCTGATTGATGATCCCGTCCGGGGACACGGCCTCGCCGCAATCCACCGCCGAAACCACGTGCGAGATTCGGATGTCGCCGCTGTCCATGTCCACCTGCGCCTCAAGGGCAATGGCCAGAAGGCGGCATGGTTCTTGTACTGGGCGAAGCCGAAGCCGCGTCCGCGCCCGGCGGGGAGCGGGTCGTTGCTCCATCCGAATTTTTCCGCCGCCACCTCGATCACCTTGCGCGCCCGGGGGTTCTTCATATGCCGCAGCCGGTACTCGACCGGATCGGCGCCGGCCTCATTGGCCAGTTCGTCCATGAAGCTCTCGATCGACAACACGTTGCAATAGGCACCCAGGCCACGTAGCGCCGAGACGCGCAAAGGCATGTCCGGGATGAAGTGCCAGTTCACGCGCTGGTTCGGCACGTCGTAGAGCGGAATTGCATTGCGGTCGCCATTACCCGCCGGCACGATTTCCAACTCGCTCGGATCCTTCGGGAAGCGCCTCGATATGAGGCGGCCGGCAAGCAACGAGCCGGCCGAACCCGGCCTTCTCCTGCATAATTTCGTGGAGCCTAACGGCGGGATGCTACAGGTACTGCTCCGTGCCTGCGCAGATGAATGATCTGCAAGGTAAGCCCCACGACGAGCATGACAATGAGGCTTCCAAGTGCCCCGAGCAGGATCGGTGAGCCGGGGGTGCCGACGATAGGATTGCCATCGGGAACGCGGGTCAGGGTTTCGTTGACCGACGGAACCATCAGCAAGAATACGGTCACTGTCAGGAAGATCGTTTCGAGATATGCCGCAGCGCGACCGAGTCTCGGCACGTAACCAACACCGTAGCCGGCTATGAGCAGCGTCAGGGTTGCGAGAGCGACAACATTGCTTCCCGGTTGCTTGGCGACGAGGAACACCGTGAGGCCCCCGATCAGCATGCTTCCGAAGTAGATCGCACCCGCTGCCGAGCGCGGCACTATCCGTCCGTGACGGGCAAGCATGTAGATGGCCAGCGGTATCGCCGGCAGGCTGCCGAGCGTGTGCAGCCAGCCGAGTGGCGAGATTCCAAACATCTTCTTCTTCCTCTATTCTTATCAGAGCGCAGCGATCTGCTGGTCGCCGGAGCCGGCGATCCTCGCGAGTCTTCGGCAGAGCCCTTCCGAAGCCTTGCGACAGATGTTCGAAGGCATTGCTGGTGCGATTCGAGATCCCCTCGCAGACAGCGTCGCAAGGCTTCCCGCGGAGGTTCAGACGATCGTCAGACCGACATCGACATTGTTGCGCAGTGCGTTCGAATAGGGGCAGGTCTGATGCGCCGCATTGACGAGCTTCTGCGCGTCCTCATGCCCGATGCCCGGTAGGTGGATGGCGAGGTCGGCCGTGATGCCGAAACCGCCCTCGGAGCGCGGGCCGATGCCGATGGTCGCGGTGATCGAAGCGTCGCCGGGAACCTCCAGCTTCAACTGCCGCGCAACAACTTTGAGAGCCCCCAGAAAGCACGC